>NZ_JAAGNB010001373.1:0-6619 GCF_010550475.1 Amycolatopsis sp. SID8362 | reverse complement strand
GGTGCCGTCGCGGTGCTCACCGACGCCGACGGCGCCGAGCGGCCCGCCCTGCGCGACGCCGGCGTCCCGATCCTGGTCCACGCCGACCCGCGCGCCGCCCTCGGCGAGATCGCCGCCTGGATCTACGGCGAGCCCTCGCTGCGGCTGGCCGTCCTCGGCGTCACCGGCACCTCCGGAAAGACCACGACGTCCTACCTGGTCGACGCCGGGTTGCAGGCCGCGGGCCTGACCACCGGCCTGATCGGCACGGTCGAGACGCGGATCGCCGGCGAACGGCTGGTCAGCGGCTTCACCACGCCCGAGGCGCCGGACCTGCAGGCGCTGCTCGCGGTGATGCTGGAGCGCGGCGTCACGCACGTGCCGATGGAGGTCTCCAGCCACGCGCTCGCGC
Organism: Amycolatopsis sp. SID8362; assembly: GCF_010550475.1. NCBI lineage: Bacteria > Bacillati > Actinomycetota > Actinomycetes > Pseudonocardiales > Pseudonocardiaceae > Amycolatopsis > Amycolatopsis sp. SID8362. The sequence goes on along the minus strand of NZ_JAAGNB010001373.1, from coordinate 6,228 downwards.
TGGGCCGCGCCAACGGCACCCGGTTCGCGGTCGGCGCGTTCACCAACCTCTCCCAGGACCACCTGGACTTCCACAAGGACATGCAGGAGTACTTCGCCGCGAAGTCCCTGCTGTTCGACGGCCGCTCGACCAGCGAGGTCGTCGTGGTCGACAGCGCGTGGGGCCAGGCCCTGCTCACGCCGCAGACGATCACCGTGACCACGGACCCGGGCACCGAGGCCGCCTGGAAGGCCACCGACCTGGAGGCCACCCCGCACGGCGAGCAGACGTTCACCCTGCACGGCCCGGACGGCCTCAGCGCCGCCGCGAAGATCCCGCTGCCCGGCGAGTTCAACGTCGCCAACGCCGTGCTCGCCGCCGCGATCCTGAGCACCGCCGGGGTGGGCCTGGAGCACATCGTCACCGGGCTCGCGCAGGTGCAGGTGCCGGGCCGGATGGAGCGGGTCTACGTCGGCCAGGAGTTCACCGCCGTCGTCGACTACGCCCACAAGCCCGCCGCGGTCGCCCAGGGCCTGGACGCCCTGCGGGCCCGCACCGAGGGCCGGATCATCACCGTGCTCGGCTGCGGCGGCGACCGGGACACCGCCAAGCGCCCGATGATGGGCGAGGCGGCGGCCCGCCGCAGCGAAGTCCTGATCGTCACCGACGACAACCCGCGTTCGGAGGACCCCGCGGCGATCCGCGCGGCGATGCTGGCCGGCGCCCGCGCGGTCGGGCCCGCCGAGGGCGGCGAGGTCATCGAAATCGGCGACCGCCGCGAAGCCATCGCGCACGCCGTCGCGCTGGCCGGGCCGGGCGACATCGTCTTCCTCGCCGGCAAGGGGCACGAGTCCGGCCAGGAGGCCGGCGGTGTCGTGCACCCGTTCTCCGACCGCGACGAGCTGGCCGCGGCCATCAGAAACAAACTCGAGGTGAACGTGTGATCGTGCTCAGCCTGGCCGAGATCGCCGACGTCGTCGGCGGCCGGCTGCACCGCGCCGAACCGGGCACCCAGGTGACCGGCAGCGTGGAGTTCGACACCCGGAAGCTCACGCCCGGCGGCCTGTTCGTCGCTCTGCCGGGGGAGAAGGTCGACGGCCACGACTTCGCCGCGCAGGCCGTCGAGGCCGGTGCCGTGGCCGTGCTGGCCGCCCGCGAGGTCGACGGGCCCGCGATCGTCGTGCCCCCGATCGGGGCGGGAGAGGTCCACGAGCGCTCGGTCGCGCTGACCGGCGACAAGGACGGCTCCGGCGCCGCGGTGCTGGGCGCGCTGGCCAAGCTCGCCCGGTACGTCGTGCAGCGCCTCTCCGAGGGCACCTTGACCGTCGTGGGCGTCACCGGCTCGTCGGGCAAGACGTCGACGAAGGACGTCATCGCGCAGCTGCTCGAGCCGCTGGGCCCGACGGTCGCGCCGCCCGGGTCGTTCAACAACGAGCTGGGCCACCCCTGGACCGCGCTGCGGGCCGACGCGGAGACCCGGCACCTGGTGCTGGAGCTGTCCGCGCGCGGCCCGGGACACATCGCCCACCTCGCCGAGATCGCGCCGCCGAAGATCGGCGTGGTGCTCAACGTCGGCTCGGCGCACGTCGGCGAGTTCGGCTCGCGCGAAGGCATCGCGAAGACCAAGGGCGAGCTGGTGGAGGCCCTGCCCGAGGACGGCCTCGCGGTCCTCAACGCCGATGATCCGCTGGTCAGCGCCATGGCGAGCCGCACGAAGGCCCGCGTGGTGTTCGTCGGCGAAAGCCCCTCGGCGCAGGTGCGCGCGGAGAACATCACCGTCGACGACGAAGCCCGCGCGTCCTTCCGGCTGGTCACCCCGGCCGGCGAGGCCGACGTCAAGCTGCCGCTGCACGGCGAGCATCACGTCGGCAACGCCCTCTCCGCCGCCGCGGTCGCCCTGGAGCTGGGCTCGACGCCGGCGGAGATCGCCGCGCGGCTGTCCGGGCTCGAACGGCGGTCGGCGCGGCGCATGGAGGTCGTCACGCGCGAAGACGGCGTGACGATCCTCAACGACTCGTTCAACGCCAACCCCGAGTCGATGCGGGCCGGGCTGAAGGCCCTCGCGGCGATGACGCGAGAGAGCGGCCGCCGGTCCTGGGCCGTGCTCGGCGTGATGGGCGAGCTCGGCGCTGACGCGGTCACCGCGCACGACGAGATCGGCCGCCTGGTCGTCCGGCTCAACATCGCCAAGCTCGTCGTGATCGGCCCCGAGGCGGCGGCCATGCACCAGGGCGCGTTCCAGGAGGGTTCCTGGGGCGAGGAATCGACCTTGGTACCCGACGTCGAGGCCGCGACCGCCCTGCTGCATGATCAGCTCCGCCCCGGGGACGTGGTGCTGGTGAAGGCCTCCAAGGCGGCCGGCCTCTGGCGGGTCGCCGAGGCCCTGCTCGAACCCCGGGAAACCGACAACTCCGAGAATCGCTCGAACGGTGGTGACGCGTGATCAGCATCCTGATCGCGGCCGCGGCGGGCCTGCTGGTCTCCATCCTGCTGACGCCCTACCTGATCCGGGTCTTCTCCCGGCAGGGCTTCGGCCAGGAGATCCGCGAGGAAGGCCCCCAGGGACACAAGTCCAAGCGCGGTACCCCGACCATGGGCGGTGTCGCGATCATCATCGCGATGGTCGTCGGGTACTTCGCCGCGCACCTGATCAACTGGATGTTCAACTCCCGCAGCGGCGCGCCGACGGCCTCCGGGCTGCTCGTGCTGATGCTGGCGGTGGGACTGGGGGTCGTCGGCTTCCTCGACGACTTCATCAAGATCCGCAAGCAGCGCAACCTGGGGCTGAACAAGACCGCGAAGCTGGTCGGCCAGCTGGTGGTCACGGTCGCGTTCGCGGTGCTCGCGCTGAACTTCGCCGACGAGCGCGGCATCACGCCGGCGTCGCAGAGCCTCTCCTACGTCCGCGACCTCGCGCTGATCACCTTCCCCGCGGTGTTCTTCGTGATCTTCTGCTACATCGTGATCTCCGGCTGGTCGAACGCGGTGAACTTCACCGACGGCCTCGACGGCCTGGCCGGCGGCTCGGCGGCGATGGTGCTGGCGACCTACGTCGTCATCTCGTTCTGGCAGGAGCGCCTCAACTGCGCGAACGGCCCCGCGCCCGCCTGCTACGACGTCCGCGACCCGCTGGACCTGGCGGTCGTCGCCGCGGCGGCGACCGGCGCCTGCGTCGGGTTCCTCTGGTGGAACGCGGCCCCGGCGAAGATCTTCATGGGCGACACCGGCTCGCTGGCCCTCGGCGGCCTGGTCGCGGGTCTCTCGATGACGACCCGCACCGAGCTGCTCGCCATCGTCATCGGCGGCCTGTTCATGGTCGAGATGATCTCGGTGGTCGCGCAGATCGCGGTGTTCCGGACGACCCGGCGAAGGCTCTTCCGGATGGCGCCGTTCCACCACCACTTCGAGCTGGCCGGGTGGGCCGAAACCACGGTCATCATCCGGTTCTGGCTGCTCTCGGCGATCTGCTGCATGTTCGGTCTCGGCCTGTTCTACAGCGAGCAGCTGGGCTTCGGAGGCTGACGTTGGACATCGCCGGTCGTCACGTTCTCGTCGCGGGGGCCGGGGTCACGGGGAAGTCCGTGGTCCCGGTGCTGGTCGAACTGGGTGCGCGCGTGACCGTCACCGACGGCAACGCGGAGCGCCTGGCCGAGCTGGACGGCCTGGGCGCGGAGCTGGTGCCCGGGCTGACCGAACCGCCGGAAGACGTCGTCCTCGTCGTCACCAGCCCCGGCTGGCGCCCGACGTCGCCGCTGCTGGTCGCCGCCGCCGAGGCGGGCGTCGAGGTGATCGGCGACGTCGAGCTGGCCTGGCGGGTCGGGCAGCTGCGCGAGCACCCGCCGTCCTGGCTCGTGGTGACCGGCACCAACGGCAAGACGACCACCGTCGGCATGCTGGAGTCGATCCTCAAGTCGGCCGGCGGCAACGCCGTGGCCTGCGGGAACATCGGCTACGCGGCGCTCGACGCGGTCCGCGCGGGCTACGACGTCCTGGCTGTCGAGCTGTCGAGCTTCCAGCTGCACTGGTCCTCGACGCTGGCCCCGGACGCGGCCGTCGTGCTGAACCTGGCCGAGGACCACATCGACTGGCACGGCTCCATGGACGAGTACGCGGCCGCCAAGGGCCGGGTCTACGCCCGGGCCAAGGTCGCCGTGCACAACGCCGACGACGAGTGGTCCACCCGGATCGCCGAGGCGCACGCGCCCGAGAGCGCCCGCCGCGTCGGCTTCCAGCTCGACACCCCGCGGGCGGGCGAGCTGGGGATCGTCGAAGACCTGCTGGTCGACCGCGCTTTCGTCGCCGACCCGGCGACCAGCGCGGAGGAGCTGGCCACGCTCGCCGACGTCCGCCCGGCGGGCCCGCACAACGTCTCGAACGCCCTCGCGGCGGCCGCGCTGGCCCGCGCGCACGGCGTCGCCCCGGAGGCCGTCGTGAAGGGCCTGCGCGAGTACCAGCCGGCCCCGCACCGGGCCGTCGAGGTGGCCGAGGTGGCCGGCGTCCGGTACGTCAACGACTCGAAGGCGACCAACCCGCACGCGGCCGCCGGCTCGCTGCGCGCGCACGAATCGATCGTCTGGATCGCCGGGGGCCAGCTCAAAGGCGCCTCGGTCGACGAACTCGTGAGCAGCATCGCTGGCCGCCTGCGCGGAGTTGTGCTACTCGGTGTCGATTCACCCGTGATCGCCGCCGCGGTCGCGCGACACGCGCCGGATGTCCCGGTGAACAGCCTCCGTCCGGGTGACGATGAACCCATGACTGCGGCGGTGAGTGCGGCCAGCGCGATGGCCCGGCCAGGTGACGTGGTGCTGCTGGCACCCGCCGCGGCGTCGTTGGACATGTTCCGCAACTACGGCGAACGCGGCGACGCGTTCGCCGCGGCGGTGCACGTCCTCCGCGACGACGCAGCGGGGGAGCCGAGTGACGGTCACTGAGCCCAAGCCCAAGCGGCCGCGCCGCGAGCGCAAGGAGAGCGGCTTCGTCGCCTTCCGGTCCGCGCTGACCGCGTGGCTGTCGCGCCCGCTGGCGTCGTTCCACCTCGTGCTCGCCCTCACCGGCGTGCTCACCGTGATCGGCGCCGTCATGGTGCTGTCGGCGTCGTCGGTCGCGTCCTACAACCCGAAGACCGGCAGCGGCGTGTACTCGCTGTTCGTCAAGCACCTGGTGTTCGTCGCCATCGGCTCGGTCGTGTTCTGGGTGGGCCTGCGGGTCAAGCTCGAGCGGATCCGGTCGATGTCGGCCACCGCGACGGTGATCTGCCTCGGCCTGCTGGTGCTGGTGCTGACCCCGCTCGGCTCGACGGTCAACGGCTCGCAGGGCTGGTTCAAGCTCGGCGACTTCACGTTCCAGCCGGTCGAGGCCGCGAAGGTCGCGCTGGCCTTCTGGGGCGCGCACATCCTGGTGATCAAGTACAACGTGATCCACCAGTGGCGGCACCTGCTGGTGCCCGTGGTGCCGATCGCGCTGCTGATGTTCGCACTGGTCATGCTGCAGCCCGACCTCGGCGGCACGGTCACCCTCGCCGTGGTCCTGCTCGCCCTGCTGTGGTTCGCCGGCGCCCCGAAACGGCTGTTCGGCGTGATCCTCGCGGGCGGCCTGGCCGGCGTGCTCGTGCTCGCCGTCATCGCGCCCTACCGGCTCGACCGGGTGATGTCGTTCCTGTCGCCGGACGCCGACACGACCGCCGAGGGCTTCCAGGCGAACCAGGCCAAGCTGGCGCTGGCCGACGGCGGTTTCTTCGGCAAGGGCCTCGGCCAGGGCGCGTCCAACTGGGGCTACCTGCCGAACGTGCAGAACGACTTCATCTTCGCCCTGATCGGCGAGGAGCTCGGGCTGATCGGCTGCGTGGTCGTGCTCGCGCTGTTCGCCGGCGTCGCGATCGTGGGCCTGCGGATCGCCACCCGCAACATCGACCCGTGGATCCGGATCGTCGCCGGCACCCTGACGGTGTTCCTGGTGGCGCAGGCCGGCATCAACATCGGCTACGTCGTCGGCCTGCTGCCGGTCACCGGCGTCACGCTGCCGCTGATCTCCTACGGCGGGACGTCGCTGGTGATCACCATGCTCATCATGGGCGTGCTGGCGAACGCGGCCCGGCACGAACCGGAGGCGGTGGCCGCGCTGCGCACACAGGGGCCGGGTAAATTCGGACGCCTGCTGCGGCTGCCCGCGCCCGATCCGTACCGCCCGCCCGCCACCCGCAAGGGTGCGGCGCGCACCGGGGCGAAGGCGGCCAGGCCCGCGCCCCGTGCG
>NZ_JAAGNB010001327.1:0-7691 GCF_010550475.1 Amycolatopsis sp. SID8362 | reverse complement strand
CCGGTCGGGCCCGGGCGCAGCCGGTGCCCGTCGACGTACCAGCGCATGCGCGCCGAGACGTCGCCGACCGCGACCCCGGCGTCGCGCAGCTCGCCGGTCAACCCGGGGAACAGCTCCTCCGCGGCCTGCTGCCCCCGGGCCAGCAGGCCGTGGGCGTGCCGGCCCTGCGGCACGCTCTGGCGCACCTCCGGCCCGGTGAACCGGTCGCGGTCCACCACGACCACCTCGCCGTACACCTCGGCGAGGACGCGGGCCGTGAACAGGCCCGCGATGCTTCCGCCGAGGACGACGGCGCGTTCCGCGCTTCCGTTGCTCATCCCGGCACCTCCTCGGGTTCGGGGCCTAGGCGGCTCTGTCCGTGGCGCGGCTGGAGAAACGCGAAGGCTGCGCGAGCTTCTCCAGCTGGGCGACGACGTCGGTGGGGCTCGGGGCGGTCAGCAGGTCGCCGTAGAGGCGGTCCGTGCCGTCCCGGAAGGACTCCTCGGTGAGGACCCGGGTCACCTGGGCCCGGATCGCCTCGACCGACGGGCGGCTCAGGTCGATCACGTCGCCGGCGCCCGGGCCGGAGACGAACCCGACGGTGGTGGGCGCGACGACGTACCGGGTGGCCGCGACGCCGCCGTCGAGAGCGACCGCGGTGACGTCCTCCTCGAGGAAGTCGACGACGAGCTGCGGCACGCGCGAGGTCGCGGCGGCGATCGTGGTGCCGAAGCCGCCGTGGTGGATCAGCGCGGAGCAGGTCGGCATCAGCTGGTCGAGCGGGACGTAGTCGACCACCCGCACGTTGTCCGGGACGCGGGAGACCGCGCCCAGCTGCTTCTCGTTGAGCGTCGCGATGACCTCGATGTCCAGTCCGCCCAGCGCTTCCAGCAGGACTTCGACGTACTCCCAGCCGGTGGTCATGTAGTTGCGCATCGACAGCCCGAGCGACAGCGCCACCCGGGGCCGGTCCGGCAGCGGGTAGAGCCAGTCCGGGATGACCTCGGCGTTGGCGTGCGGGATCCACCGCACCGGGACCATCGTCGTGTCGACCGGCCAGTTGATGGCGGCCGGCATCGGGTTCAGCGTCCACTGCCCGAGCATCGTCTCCCGGTCGACCGGGACGCCGTACTTCTCCGCCATCGGCCGGATCGTCTCGGCCAGCGGGTTGTCGACGGCCGGCGCGCCCGGGCGCCCGGTGATCTCCTCGAAGGTGTCCAGGCACCAGCCGACGAAGTCCGGCCCGGTGTAGCGGGCGTGCCGGGCGCCGACCGCCCGCGCGGCCACCCCGGCGCCGGCGAAGCACGGGTCCCAGATGACGAGGTCGGGCCGCCAGCCGCGGAAGAACTCGACGAGCCCGTCCATCGCGGGCAGGTTCGCCGCGTCGCCCTGGTAGGGGTTGAAGTCCCACATGGACGGCAGCAGGAACTGGCTGAAGATGTTCCACCGCTCGCGGGCCGCCTCGGGCAGGTCCAGCGCGGTGGTGATCAGCTCGACCTTGGCCCGCTCCTCGGTGTAGGCGTTGCCCGGCCCCATCGGCACCGGCATCGCGGCTTCGTCGCACACGGGGACGAACGGCAGGCCGGAGTTGGTGGCCACGGTGGCGAGCGCCGGGTGCGACACCACGTAGACCTCGTGCCCGGCGGCACGCAGCGCCCAGGCGAGCGGGACCATCGGGTACAGGTGGACGGGGTTCGGCCACAGGGCGAACGCGACGCGCATGACGACTCCTTACATCCTATTTGTTCCCAATGGTCGCTACGTCCCATCCGTGGGTCTTCTTCCCGCTTGCGAGGCCGGTCGGCTCCGACGCCGGTGCCGGGCACTGAGCACCCTCGGAGAAGAAAATCCGGCACCGATCGGTCATGATCACCGGGGAAAGTTGGACAAATGCGACTCTTGCCTCGAACCGGGCTGTGAGGAGGACTGCCGGATGACTGCGGAAGCACCAGAAGGCAAGGTGATCAGCGGGTACGACGCCCCCGCGCCGAGCTGGGAGCTGGTGGAGAAAGGCCTCGTGCACGGGAATTCGACGTACTGGCTTTCGACCGTGCGCCCCGACGGCCGGCCGCACGTCATGCCGTTGTTCGGGGTCTGGGTCGACGGTTCGATGTACTTCACGTCGAACCCCGCCAAGCGCAAGGCGAAGAACCTCGCGGAGAACCCGCACTGCGTGATCACGGCGACGAGTGACGACCTGGACATCGTCATCGAGGGCACGGCCGCGAAGGTGACCGATGAAGCCGAGCTGCGGCGGATCGCCGAGGTGTACATCGAGAAGTACGGCTGGCCGCTCACGGTCGAGGACGGCGCGTACTCGGCGCCCTTCGGCGCGCCCACCGCGGGACCGCCGCCGTACGAGCTCTACGAAGTCACCGTCGGGACCGTGTTCGGCCTGGGTACCTCGGAGCCCTACGGGTCGGGCCGCTGGCGCTTCGAGGAGGCGGCCTCATGACCGCCGACGCCGACCGCAGCTGGGCCGACATCCACGGTGCCTGGGGCGACGCCCACGCCGAGCTGTACGACCTGGTCTTCACCAGCCGCGGCAAGAACTACGAAAACGAAGCCGACGACATCACCCGGATCATCCGGTCGCGGCGGCCCGCCGCGGAGAGCCTGCTGGACGTCGCCTGCGGGACCGGCGCGCACCTCGGCCGCTTCGGCAAGGCGTTCGACCACACCGAAGGCGTCGAACTCGCCGAAGCCATGCGCTCGGTGGCGCGCCGCCGGCTGCCCGGCGTTTCCGTGCACCCCGGCGACATGCGCACCTTCGACCTCGGCCGCACCTTCGACGCCGTCGTCTGCCTGGGCAACGCGATCGCCTGCGTCGAGACCCTCGCCGACATGCGGCTCGCCGTCGCCCAATTGGTCGGACACCTGGAACCGGGTGGCGTGCTGGTGGTCGAGCCCGGCTGGTTCCCCGAGCAGTTCCTCGACGGGTACGTCGGCGGGCACCTGGTCGAGGAGGAGCGGCGGATCGTCTCGCGCGTCACGCATTCCACCCGCCAGGGCGACAGCGCCCGGGTGGAGATCAAGTTCGTCGTCGCCCAGCCGGACGGCATCCGGGAGTGGACGGACGTCTTCCTGATGAAGCTGTTCACCCGCGACGAGTACGTGAGCGCGTTCGAAGACGCCGGCTGCGCGGTCGAGTTCGCCGACATCCCGTGGCGGCTCGGCGAGCGCCCGCACAACGCGCCGGGCCTGTTCATCGCCGTGCGCAAGGATTCCTGACCATCGGACGGCCGGACCCCGACGAGGCCCGGCCGTCCGCTCAGGCCGCCCGCGCCTGCCCGCCGGTGCACGCTTCCCGGATGATGCCGCAGATCCCCGCGATCTCGGCCGGTCCCACGGCCGTCCCGGTCGGCAGTGAGAGCACCCGGTCGCACAACGCTTCCGTGCGCGGCAACGGCAACGGCGTGTGCAGCGCGGGGTTGTCCCGGTAGGGCGGGATCTGGTGGCAGCCGGGGTGGAAGTAGCGCCGGGCCAGCACGTTGTGCCGGGCCAGGGCGTCGAGCACGGCGTCTCGATCGGCGCCGGCGACTTCTCCGTCGACTTCGATGACGATGTACTGGTGGTTCGCGCGTTCCCCGGGAGCCGGCTTGTGCAGGCGCACGCCGTCGAGGCCCGCGAGGCCCGAGCGGTACAGCCGGTGGTTGCGCCGGTTCGCGGAGACGATCGTCTCCATCGCGTCGAGGGAAGTCAGCCCCATCGCGGCGGACGCCTCGGTCATCCGCCCGTTGATGCCGCATACGACCTGGTCCCGCTCGTCGTTCATCCCCAGGTTGCGCATCGCGCGGGCGCGCTCGGCCAGTTCGTCGTCGTCGGTGACGATCGCCCCGCCTTCGAAGCTGTTCAGGTACTTGGTCGCGTGGAAGCTGAACACCTCGGCGACGCCGAAGCCGCCGATCGGCCGGCCGCGGTAGGTGCAGCCGACCGCCTGCGCGGCGTCCAGGATGAGCGGCAGGCCGTGCCGCTCGGCGAGCGCGGCCAGCCGGTCGATCTCGCACGGCCTGCCGAACACGTGCACGCCGACGATCGCGCGCGTCCGCGGGCCGATGAGGCGGGCGACGTGGCCGGGGTCCGCGTTGGCGGTGCCGTCGACGTCGCAGAACACCGGCGTGGCGCCGATCCAGTGCAGTGCGTGCGCCGTCGCGGGCGAGGTGAAGGAGGGGACGACGACCTCGTCGCCCGGCGCGATCCCCGCCGCCTTCGCCGCGATCTGGATGCCCACCGTCGCGTTGCCCACCGGGACGCAGTGCCGGGTACCGGCCAGCGCGGCGACCCGCGCCTCGAATTCCCGCACCAGCGGGCCGTTGTTGGCCAGCCAGTGCCGGTCGAGCGCGCCGCCGAGCCGGTCGAGGAACCGGCTCCGGTCGCCGATGTTCGGACGGCCGACGTGCAGCGGCGTGCTGAACCGCGGCGGTGACCCTGTCATCTGCACTCCTTCCAGCCGGCCGTGTTCCGCGTGATTGCGCACGGTTGGCCTTCTTGGTCCTGTTGATGGCGATCTGACCGTTTTGTGCGCAATAATCCTGCCTCACGTCGTGGCGTTCATCGCCGGTCCGGAAGAGGGTGGGCACATTGGGAGAGGTCCGAGAAGCCAGGGAACTGGCCGTGCCGGGGGCGTTCGAGTTCGGCCCGCGGGTGTTCCCGGACGAGCGAGGCCTGTTCGTGTGCCCGTTCCAGGAAGCGGCTTTCGTCGAAGCGGTCGGCCACCCGCTGAAGGTGGCGCAGCTGAACCACAGCCGGTCCCGGCGCGGCACGATCCGGGGGCTGCACTACGCCGACGTGCCACCCGGGCAGGGGAAGTACGTCTACTGCTCGCGAGGGGCGCTGCTGGACGTCGTCGCCGACATCCGCGTCGGCTCCCCGACGTTCGGCGTGGTGGACGCGGTGCGCCTCGACCCGCTCGAATTCCGCGCGGTGTACGTGCCGGAGGGTCTCGGCCACGCGATCATGGCCCTCGAAGACGACACCGTGCTGTCCTACCTGTGCACGACCGAGTACGACGCGGGCCGCGAGCACGGCCTCGACCCGCTGGACCCGGAACTGGGACTGCCGTGGCCGTCGGACGTCGAGCCGCTGCTGTCGCCCAAGGACCGCGCGGCGCCCCGGCTGGCCGAAGCGCTGGCGGCGGGGCTGCTGCCGCGGTACGAGGAATGCGTGGCGCACTACCGGCGGCTGCGGGAAAACCGCGTGCCCGCCGATTCGACATCGGCGCACTGAATTACGAAGGTAGTGTCGAAACCGCTTCGGCGCCGCAAAGCAGCCCCAACTGCGCATTTTCAAGGATGCCCGCACCGTCGATCGGGTCGAGTGTTGACGGTATATGCCGGACGCATGAAGGGTTTCTCATGACAACGAACAGCTCGACCCACTCCGGTGAGCGGGCGGGCAGGCGGGAGTGGGTCGGCCTGGCCGTCCTCACCCTTCCGACCCTGCTGCTGGCGCTGGACATGAGCGTATTGCTGCTGGCGATTCCGCACGTGACCGCGGATTTGCACCCGAGCAGTTCGCAAATGCTGTGGATCATCGACATCTACGGGTTCACCATCGCCGGGCTCCTGGTCACGAGCGGGAACCTCGGCGACCGCATCGGGCACCGGAAACTGCTGATGATCGGCGCGACGCTGTTCAGCGCGGCGTCGGCCGTGGCCGCGTTTTCGACCAGCGCGACGATGCTCATCATCGCCCGTGCGGCGCTCGGGATCGCCGGGTCCACTTTGGTCCCGACCGAGATGGCCCTGATCAGCAACATGTTCCGCGATGCGAAGCAGCGCGGCATGGCGCTCAGCATCTGGACGAGCTGCTTCATGGTCGGCCTGGCGATCGGCCCGCTCGTCGGCGGCGTGATGCTGTCGGCGTTCTGGTGGGGTTCGGTGTTCCTGCTCGGCCTGCCGGTGATGGTGCTGCTGCTCATCGCCGCGCCGATCCTGCTGCCGCGCTCCGAACCCGGGACGGCGGGCGGCAGGCTGGACCTGATCAGCGCCGGCCTTTCGCTCGCCGCGGTCCTGCCGGTCATCTACGGCCTCAAGGAGCTGGCGCGCGGTGAGTCCGTGCTCGTGCCGACCGTGGTCCTCGTGGTGGGGCTGCTCTTCGGCACGGCGTTCGTCCGCCGTCAGCGCCGGCTCGCCGACCCGCTGCTGGACATCCGGCTGCTCGGCCGGCCCGCGTTCAGCGGCGCGCTCGGCATCCTGCTGCTCGGCGGGTCCACGATCAGCGGCATCCTGCTGCTGTTCAACCAGTACCTGCAGCTGGTGCTCGGCCTGTCGCCGCTGAACTCCGGCCTGTGGCTGATCCCGTACACCGTCGCGATGATGGTCGGGTACATGATCGCGCCGCCGCTGGCGCAGCGGTTCCGCCCGGCGTTCGTCATCGCCGTGGGGATGGCCGTCTCCGCCGCCGGTTTCCTGGTGCTCACCCAGGTTCCGGTGACGAACGGGCTGCCGGTCACGGTGATCGGCACGGTGCTGGCGACCGGCGGGCTCTCCCCGATGGTGGTGCTCGGCATCAACCTGGTGATCGGCTCGGCCCCGCCGGAGAAGGCGGGCGCGGCCGGCGCGATTTCCCAGACCAGCAACGAGCTCGGCATCGCGCTCGGGATCGCCCTGTTCGGCAGCATCGCGACCGCCGCCTACCGCGGGCAGATCGAGGTGCCGGCCGGGGTGCCCGCGGACGTCGCCACCGCGGCCCACGGCGGCATCGCCGAGGGCACGGCCGCCGCCCAGGGCCTGTCCGGCCAGGCCGGCAGCACGCTGCTCACGTCCGTCCGGGAGGCGTTCACGAGTGGGTTCGCCGTCGCGGCGCTGGTCTGCGCGATCCTCATCGCGCTGCTCGCCACGCTCGCGCTGGTCCTGTTCCGCAACGTCCGCCTGGACGGCGAAGCGGCCGCGCCGGCCGACACCGACATCACGCCGGAACCGGTGGAGGCCGAGGAAGCCGCGTAGCGCTCCGGAGCGCCGGGAGCGATGTGCTCCCGGCGCTTCCGGCGTTCACTCGAGGTCGACGGTGGCGAAGGTGCTCATGCCGTAGTTCTTCGCGTACCCGTTTTCCACCCCGACCAGGATCTCGGTGATCTCGAAGTACCGGTCCCAGAACGGGGTTTCGCGCAGGGCCTCGATCACCAGCTGGTAGGACTGGTGGTCGGCGGCCTCCCACACCCAGACGTCGGTGACGCGCGCGGAGTAGAACTCGGTGTCGAAGAACCGCGACCGCACCCCCTTCGCCTTTTCCTTGACGACCGGGAGGATCTCGGTCTCGAACGCGTGCACCCGCTGCGCCACCGTGAGACCCAGCCACTCGGGCGTCGTCTTCACGAGCATGAACGCGGTGACTTCGGCTTCGAAGGACATGACTTCTCCGTTCAGGCGTAGGCGCCGGCTTCGATGTCCTCGACCAGGCCTGGCCCGGACGGCGTCCAGCCGAGCAGCTCGCGCGTGCGGGCGCTCGACGCCGTCATGTCCAGCGCGAAGAACCGGCCGACGAACCCGAAGTGCTCGGCAACCTTTTCGGGGGCCAGCGAGACCGCCGGGACGTCGAGCGTGCGCCCGACCGCCTCCGCGATTTCCCGCGCTGTCACGGCTTCCTCCGCGACGGCGTGCAGCTTGGTCCCGGCCGGCGCGCCTTCGAGGCCGAGGCGGACGAGCCGGGCCGCGTCCGGGCGGGCGACCGCGGACCACGCCGTGGTGCCGTCGCCGGGGTAGGCCGACACG
>NZ_JAAGNB010001274.1:0-38399 GCF_010550475.1 Amycolatopsis sp. SID8362 | reverse complement strand
CCTCGACCTGGCGGAGTTCGTGCGTGCGCTGCGCGCGCAGCCAGCGGACGGTCCCCCGACCCGCCGCGGAAAGCCGCTGCCGGACGTCGACACGGCCACCCGCCGGGCGATCGAGGAGCTGCGCGGCACCGGCGAGCCGTTCGACGCGGAGGCGGCCCTCGCCGTCTGGGCCGAGGCGCTCGAAGCTCCACAGTGGACCGGCCCGCCGTGCCGGCTGCACGGGGACCTGATGCCGAGCAACCTCCTGCTGCGCGACGGCCGCCTCACCGGCGTCCTCGACTGGGCGACCGCGGGCGTCGGCGACCCGGCGATCGACCTGATCCCGGCGTGGAACCTGCTGACCGCGGACACCCGCGGCACCTTCCGCGACACGGTCGGCGGTGACGACGCGACCTGGGCCCGCGGCCGTGGCCGGGCGCTGTCGATGGCGGTGATCCAGCTGCCGTACTACCGCCACACCAACCCGGTCATCGCCGCCAACGCCCGCTACGTGCTCACCGAGCTCGGTTGCCGACCGGCTCCCCGAAGCGCCACAGGACCGCGTGGGAGTTCTGGCCGGGCATCGAACACGAACCCGTGACCTCCCAGTCGTTCAGCCCCTTCGCGAAGCAGATCCCGCCCTCGGGCACCGGCAGCCGCAGCACCCGGCCGGCCCGGTCCCACACCACGGGCGTGTCCGTGTCGAGCTGCCCGAGCACCGCGCCCGACGGGCTCACCGCCGTGAACCGGCTGTTCGCCCCATCCGGGAGCACGGTGAGCGCGCCCGCGGGGTCCCAGCGCGCGATCCGCGTGGTGGCGTCCTTGTCGCGCACCTCGCCGACGATCGTCCCGTCGGCGGTGATGGCCAGCGCCTCGCTGACCTCCCAGGTGGTGTCGAGCACCGTGGGCCGGCCTGTCGAGTCCCACTTGACCGCGTGGCCGCCGGTGCTGCCGACCACGGTGCCGGCGTTGTCGAGGTCGCGCAGCGCGCCGCCGTCGGTCAGCGCGACGACGTTGCCGGCCGGGTCCCAGTACGTCGACTCGCTGATCACCGCGCCCGCGTCGTTCATCGCCCGGGCCCGGCCGAGGCCGAGCACGGTCACCTTGCCCTGGGCGTCCCACCGCACCGCGGCGTCCGGGCCGGGCGCGCCGTAGGCGGTCCCGGCGACCATGCCGCTCTCGTTGATCGCGACCGGCGTGGACCACGCGTAGCCCGGGAACCCGGTCGGCTGTTCCAGCTCCACCGGCACGCCGGAGGCGTCCCAGCGGGTGGCCCGCCCGGTCGTGAAGTGGTTGGTCGAGTCCCCGACCGCCACGCCGGCCTCGCTGAGCGCGGTGGCTTTCACCGTGCTGTAGCCGTCCAGCGGCCGCAGCTCGGTGATCCCGCCCGCCGGGTCCCACCGGGCCCCGTGCACGTCGAACGCCTTGTCGTACGCCTCGCCGAACACCGTGCCGTGGTTCGTCACCAGCAGTCCCGAGCTGGTCAGCCCGCCCGGCAGCGTGCCGAGGTCGATCGGCCCGGTCACCTCGTCCGCACTCGCCGGGACCGCGGCGAGCACCGTCATCGCCGCCGCCGTCGCGAGAACACCTCTGAACATCCCCTGCTCCTCCCCTGTCAGGTGGGTTCCGGGGTGTCCACGCGCGGCGGCGGCGATCGGTTGAGTCAGCCCGGCAAAAGCGCCGGCGCGGCGAGGCGGGTGGCGTTCGCCGCCTCGTCGTCCGGGGCCTCCTGCGCCGAGCGTTCCGCCTCGACCCGCGCGAGGTAGTTCGCCACCTCGCGCTCGGTCCGCGGCGCGTCCCAGCCCAGCACCGGGGCCATCAGCGCGGCCACTTCGGCCGCCGCCGTCACGCCGCGGTCGCGTTCCTCGATCGAGATGCGCGTGCGGCGGGTCAGGACGTCCTCCAGGTGCAGCGCGCCTTCGTGCGAAGCCGCGTACACGGCCTCCGCACGGAGGTACTCCGAAGCACCCGGAATCGGTGACGCCAGCGAAGGATCGTCGCGGATCAGGTCCAGCAGGTTCCAGATCCGCGTGCCGTACCGCTGCAGCAGGTGCTCCACCTGCGGCACCGTCAGGCCCGCCCGCGAAGCGACGCCGAAGCGGTCGTCCCACAGCTCGTGGTAGCCGTCCGCGCCGACGATCGGGAGCCGGTCGGTCCACGACGGCGGGGCCGGGCGGCCGACGTCCTCGACCACCACGTCGACCGCGTCCGCGGCCATCACCCGGTACGTCGTGTACTTGCCGCCTGCCACGATCACCAGGCCCGGCACCGGATGCGCCACCGCGTGTTCGCGCGACAGCTTCGTCGTCGCGGCCGCCTTCGCCGCGAGCAGCGGCCGCAGTCCCGCGTACACGCCTTCGATGTCGTCGTGCGTCACCGGCGTCCGCAGCACCTTGTTGAGGTGCTCCAGCACGTAGTCGACGTCCGCGCGGCTCGCCGCCGGGTGCTCGCGGTCGAGGTCCCACTCGGTGTCCGTCGTGCCGACGATCCAGTGGCGGCCCCACGGGATGACGAACAGCACGCTCTTCTCGGTGCGCAGGATCAGCCCGGTGTCGAGGTCGATCTTCTCCCGCGGCACCACCAGGTGGATGCCCTTCGACGCCCGGACGGTGAACGGCGCGGGGATGCCGGCCGCCGCCGCCATGTCGTCGCTCCACACGCCCGTCGCGGCGACCACCGTCCGAGCGCGGATCTCGAACTCGATCCCGCTCTCGCGGTCGACGACCTTCGCGCCCACGACCCGCTCACCGTCGCGCAGCAGCGACGTCACGCGGGCCCGGGTGAGTACCGAAGCGCCCTGCTCGGCCGCCGTCCGCGCGATCGTCATCGTGTGGCGGGCGTCGTCGACCTGGGCGTCGTAGTACTGGATCGCGCCGATCAGCGCGTCGTCGGCCAGGCCCGGCGCCGCCTTGAACGCGCCGCGCTTGGACAGGTGCCGGTGCCGCGGCAGCGCGCGGGCGCCGCCGAGCGTGTCGTACAGCGTGACGCCGGCGCCGATGTAGCCGCGCTCCCAAACCCGGTGCTGCAGCGGCACCAGGAACTTCACCGGCCGCACCAGGTGCGGGGCCAGCTTCTGCAGCAGCAGGCCGCGCTCCTTCAGCGCCTCGCGGACCAGCTTGAAGTCGAGCTGCTCCAGGTAGCGCAGGCCGCCGTGGATCAGCTTCGACGACCGGCTGGACGTGCCGGCGGCGAAGTCGCGGGCCTCGACCAGCGCGGTCGACAGCCCCCGGGACGCGGCGTCGAGCGCGACGCCGGCCCCGGTCACTCCCCCGCCGACGACCAGCACGTCGACCTCTTCGCGCGCCAGCTTCTTCAACGTCTCCGCGCGGTACAGCGGGGACAGCGGCACGGCTTCCACCGAACTCCTCTTCATCGGATCCTCACTCCACATCGACCCAGTCGAGCGTGCGGCCGACGGCTTTCTGCCAGCCCGCGTAGCCCTCGGCGCGCTGCTCGTCGCTCCACGACGGCGTCCAGCGCTTGTCCTCGTTCCAGTTCTGCTCGAGCTCGTCGGTCGACCGCCAGAAGCCGACGGCCAGCCCGGCCGCGTAGGCGGCACCGAGCGCGGTGGTCTCGGCGACGACCGGCTTCGACACCGGCACGCCGAGGATGTCCGCCTGCAGCTGCATGCACAGCTCGTTGGCGGTGACGCCGCCGTCGACCCGCAGCACGTCGAGCGTGACGCCGGAGTCGTTCTGCATGGCCTCGACGACGTCGCGGGTCTGGTAGCAGATCGCTTCCAGGGTGGCCCGCGCGATGTGGGCGTTGGTCGTGGCGCGGGTGAGCCCGACGATCGCGCCGCGCGCGTCGGAACGCCAGTACGGCGCGAACAGGCCGGAGAACGCCGGGACGAAGTAGACGCCGCCGTTGTCCTCGACCTGGCGGGCCAGGCTTTCGCTCTGCGCCGCGCCGCTGATGATGCCCAGCTGGTCGCGCAGCCACTGCACGGCCGAGCCGGTGACGGCGATCGAGCCCTCCAGCGCGTAGACCGGCTTCTCGTCGCCGAACTGGTAGCACAGCGTCGTCAGCAGGCCGTGCTGGGAGCGGACCAGTTCCTGGCCGGTGTTGAGGAGCAGGAAGTTGCCGGTGCCGTAGGTGTTCTTGGCCTCGCCGGGCCGGAAGCACACCTGGCCGACGGTGGCCGCCTGCTGGTCGCCGAGGACGCCGGTGATGGCGACCTCGCCGCCGAGCGGGCCGTCGGCGCGGGTGGTGCCGAAGAAGCCCGGGTTCGACGACGGCCGGATCGACGGCAGCATCGAGCGGGGGACGTTGAAGAACGACAGCAGTTCGTCGTCCCAGTCCAGGGTTTCGAGGTCCATCAGCATGGTCCGCGACGCGTTGGTCGGGTCGGTGACGTGCACGCCGCCGTCCGGGCCGCCGGTCAGGTTCCAGATGAGCCACGAGTCGGTGGTGCCGAAGAGCGCGTCGCCCTTCTCCGCGTCCTCGCGCACGCCGTCGACGTTCTCGAGGATCCACTGCAGCTTGCCGCCGGAGAAGTACGTCGCGGGCGGGAGGCCGGCCTTGCGGCGGATGACGTCGCCCTTGCCCTCGCGCTCGAGCGCGGAGGCGATCCGGTCGGTGCGGGTGTCCTGCCAGACGATCGCGTTGCCGTACGGGCGGCCGGTGCGGCGGTTCCACACGACGGTGGTCTCGCGCTGGTTGGTGATGCCCAGCGCGGCCAGGTCGCCGTGCGTCAGGTTGGCCTTGTTGAGCGCGGTCGCGATGACCGAGCGGGTGCGTTCCCAGATCTCGGTGGCGTCGTGCTCGACCCAGCCCGGCTTGGGCAGGATCTGCTCGTGCTCGAGCTGGTGGCGGGCGATTTCGTTGCCGCCGTGGTCGAAGATCATGAAGCGGGTGCTCGTGGTGCCCTGGTCAACGGCGCCGACGTAGTCAGGCATCGGGGTTCTCCTCAACTCAGTTGGCGGGCTCGAGGTCCTTGGCGGGCATGGCGTCGAGGGGATCCCCGGCGGGCAGGAAGCGCTCGATCAGGTACTTGTAGATCGCGCCGCCGACGAGGGCGCCGATGATCGGGCCGACGATCGGGATCCACCAGTAGGGGAAGCCGTACTGGTCGGTGAACGCCGTGTCGTAGCCGGTCAGCCAGGAGGCCAGGCGCGGGCCGAAGTCGCGGGCGGGGTTGATCGCGTAGCCGGCGTTGGTGCCCCAGGCCATGCCGATGGCGACGACGAGGAAGCCGACGACGACCGGGGCCAGGTTGGCGCCCGGCGAGGTGTTGCGCAGGTCGGTGATGGCGAACAGGACGATCAGCAGGATCGCGGTGCCGATGATCTGGTCGCGGAAGGCACCCCAGTCGCCGACCGGGAGCGTGCCGTTGCCCGGCAGGGTGGAGAAGACGCCCTGGGTCTTGATCGTGAGGCCGGGGTCCTTCGCGTTGAGCACCTCGGTGTAGTTCCAGCGCACCAGCATCGCGGCGAGGAACGCGCCGGCGGTCTGCGCGACGGCGTACGGGGCGACCTTGCGCCACTCGAAGCCCTTGAACACCGCCAGCGCGATGGTCACGGCCGGGTTCAGGTGGGCGCCGCTGATCCGCGAAGCGACGTAAACACCGAGCGTGACGCCGAGCCCCCAGGCCCAGGCGATGCTGTCGTGGTCCCCGATGCCCGCGGCGGCGACCTGCGCCACCACCCCGCACCCGAACAGGATGAGGATCATCGTTCCCACGAACTCGGCGGCCATCTCGCCGCCGAGCCCGCGGGCCTTGAGGTTTCGCACCATTGCTTTCCTCCACAAAGGACCTTGTCCCCCTACTGGTGGATGAAAGTTAAGTTCGGGTTTCGGGGTGGTCAACGCACGGCGGTCGGCATTGTCGAACGGCCGATGTGGATGTTCGACATTGTCGAATCGGGGCCGGTCAGGTTAAGGTCGCGCCGTGCCCGGTCCGATCCAGTCCATCGAGCGCGCCGCCGCGATCCTGCGGTTGCTGGCGCGCGGTTCGGGCCGTCTGGGCGTCGGCGAGATCGCGGAGTCGCTGGAGCTGGCGAAGGGCACGGCGCACGGGATCCTGCGCACGCTGCAGGGCGTCGGGTTCGTCGAGCAGGACCGCGACACGGGCAAGTACCAGCTCGGCGCGGCGCTGCTGCACCTGGGCACGAGCTACCTCGACGTCAACGAGCTGCGGTCGCGGGCGATCAACTGGGCGGACGCGCTGGCCGCGCGCAGCGGCGAGGCCGTCCGGATCGGCGCGCCGCTGGAGGGCCGGGTGCTGGTGGTGCACCACGTGTTCCGCCCGGACGACAGCCTGCAGACCCTCGACGTCGGCACGCTGCTGCCGCTGCACGCGACGGCGCTGGGCAAGGTGCTGCTGGCCTACGACACGACGTTGAAGGCGGACCCGGAGCCGTACACGCGCCGCACGCTGGTCACCCAGACGGCGATCAAGCGGGCGTGTGCGAAGGTACGTGAGGCGGGCTGGGCGGCGGAGAACGGCGAGATGATCTCCGGCGAGGCCGGTATCGCGGCCCCGATCCGCGGCCACGGCGGCATCGTGGTCGGCGCGATCGGGGTGACCGGCGCGGTGGAGCGGATCTGCGAAGCGGACGGCAGCCCGAGCCCGCGGCTGCTGGGCCACGTCCGCGACGCGGCGCGTGCGGTGTCGCGGGACCTGGGCGCGTCCCGGTGGTGAAGGAGGTGAGCACGTGGTCCAGCGGTACGTGATGTCCATCGACCAGGGCACCACCTCCACCCGGTGCATCCTGTTCGACGCCCGCGGCCGGCTCGTCTCGGTCGTGCAGCGCGAACACCAGCAGCACTTCCCGCGGCCCGGGTGGGTCGAGCACGACGCCGTCGAGATCTGGCGGAACGTCTCGCGGATCGTGCCCCAGGCGCTGGCCGACGCCGGCGCGAGCGCGGAGCAGGTCGTCGGGCTCGGGATCGCCAACCAGCGCGAGACCACCGTGCTGTGGGACCGGCGGACCGGCAACCCGGTCGGGCGGGCCATCGTCTGGCAGGACACCCGCACCGACGCCATGCTCGAACAGCTCGCCCGCGAGCCCGGCGCCGACCGCGTGCGGCAGCTGTGCGGGCTGCCGCTGGCGACGTACTTCTCCGCGCCGCGCGTCCGCTGGCTGCTCGACCGCACCCCCGGCCTGCGCGAACGCGCCGAGCGCGGCGACGTCCTCTTCGGGACCATCGAGAGCTGGCTGATCTGGAACCTCACCGGCGGCGCCGAGGGCGGCGTGCACGTCACCGACGTCACGAACGCCTCGCGCACCATGCTGATGAACCTGCGCACGCTCAGCTGGGACGACGAACTGCTCGACTTCTTCGACGTCCCGCGCGCGATGCTGCCGGAGATCCGGTCGTCCACCGAGGTCTACGGCACCACTTCGCGCGTGGTTCCCGGCATCCGCATCGCGGCGGCGCTGGGCGACCAGCAGGCCGCGCTGTTCGGCCAGACGTGCTTCGCGCCCGGCGAGGCGAAGTGCACCTATGGCACCGGCAGCTTCCTGCTGCTCAACACCGGTCCGACGCCGGTGCTGTCCACCCACGGCATGCTCACCACGGTCGGCTTCAAGATCGGCGACGAGCCCGCGGTGTACGCCCTCGAAGGCTCGATCGCCGTCACCGGCTCGCTGGTGCAGTGGTTCCGCGACGGGCTCGAGCTGATCGGCAGCGCGCCGGAGATCGAGACACTGGCCAGGACGGTCGAGGACAACGGCGGCTGCTACATCGTCCCGGCGTTCTCCGGGCTGTTCGCCCCGCACTGGCACAGCGAGGCCCGCGGGGTGATCGCCGGCCTGACGTCGTACATCACGAAGGGCCACCTGGCGCGCGCGGTGCTGGAGGCGACCGGCTGGCAGACCCGCGAGGTCGTCGACGCGATGAACGCGGACTCCGGGCTGGCGCTCTCGTCGCTGAAGGTGGACGGCGGGATGACCGCCGACAACCTGCTGATGCAGTTCATCGCCGACGTCCTCGACGTCCCGGTGGTCCGCCCGATGGTGGCGGAGACGGTGTCCCTCGGCGCGGCCTACGCGGCCGGGCTGTCCGTCGGGTACTGGCCGGACCTGGAGGGCCTGCGCCGCAACTGGCACCGGGCCGGCCAGTGGCTCCCGGCGATGGACCCGGCCCGCCGCGCGTCGGAGTACGGCCACTGGCGCCAGGCGGTGGAGCTGACGTTCGGCTGGATGCGCCCGGGCCCGGTCGCCGCCGCCCCCGGGTCCGACCTGGTCGAGGTGCTGCTGGCCGACCACCGACGCTTCGAGCAGCTGCTGCGCGACCTCCGCAACACCGAAGCCGACCGTGAAGCACTGGTGGCGGAGCTGGCGGCGTTGCTGGTCGCCCACGCGACGGCGACCGAGCGGATCGTCCGCCCGGACTCGCCGGGGATCCCGTTCGCCGACGACCTTCTGGCCGTGCTGGAGAGCGAGGACTTCGAGAAGGCGTTGCCGCAGCTGGAAAACGTCGTGGACGCGCACGTTCGTGGCGAGGAACGCGGGCTGCTGAACGACCTGCGCCGCACGATGTCCACTTCGGACCGGACCGGGCTCGGGCGGGCGTTCGTCGCGGAACGCCGCCGTCAGCTGGACCTGGACTGCGGAAACCCCGGCCACATCCGCGAACTGGGCGACCGGCTCACGCTCTAGCCCGCCCGCAGGCAGCGGCTGCTCTCCCGCACCACCAGCTCCCCCTCGACCGTCCCCCGCTCCGGAGCCGCGACGCCGTCGATCCGGGCGGTCAGGACCGCCAGCGTCTGCCGGCCCGCCGCCACGAAGTCCTGCCGGACCGTCGTCAACGGCGGGGCGAAGTACGCCGCCTCTGGAACGTCGTCGAAGCCGACCACGTGGGCGTCGCGCGGGACGCGCATGCCCGCTTCGGTGAACGCCGCCAGCAGGCCCAGTGCCATGTGGTCGTTGGCCGAGAACACCGCCTGCACGCCGGGTTCGGCGGCCAGGGACTGGCCCGCGCGGTAGCCGGACCTCGCCGTCCAGTCGCCGCGGACCACCGGGGGGACGTCGGCGCCGTGGCGCTCCAGGGTTTCGCGCCAGCCGCGCTCGCGGGCACGGGCCGCCGCGCCGTCTTCCGGGCCGCCGAGGTGCCAGACCGTCAGGTGGCCGAGCTCCAGGAGGTGCTCGGTGGCCCGGCGCGCACCCGCGTACTGGTCGGTCGACGCGGCCGGGACGAGCGGGATCGGGGCGCGGTCCGGGACCAGGCTCCCGTCGAGCACGACGATGCCAGCCACACCCTGCAGCCGGAGCCCCGCCACCGCGGCCGACACCGCCGCGTCGCCGGGATCCGGGACGCTGAAGACGTTGAGCGAGTACCCCTGCTCGCGGGCGGCCGCGCGGAGGCCGTGCAGCACCGGTCCGGATGCGGTCGTGCCGGTCGCGATCACGCCGAGGGTGCCGGGCATGCCTCGATGTTAGCGATCACACCACCAGACGTGAACTTTGTTCACCTTCCATAAATAACGAAACGATAACGCGCCATTCCGCGCTTGAACCGGCCTCCGACAGGAGCCGTTTCTGCCAATGCCGGAACCAGTGCCCCGGACGCGGCGGCACTCCCCCGGGTTCCGCGCGTCTCCCACCGGGCACGCAGCTGTTTCCAGCGCGCCCGGAAAACCGAACGAGGTGACCATGGCCCGGAAAACCACCCGCACTCCCGCCACGGGCAGGCATCGCATCACCCGCCGCACGAAGATCGCGACCGGCGGTCTCGCGCTCGCGCTCGCCGTCGGCGGCATCGTCGTCGCGACCACCGCCGGGCGCACCGGCGAGGCCAGCGCCGACGAGGCCGACCCGTCGTTCTTCCTCGACATCGCCAAGGTTCCCAGTGGTGTTAACGTGAACAAAGCGCTGCAGAGACAGGGCGCGCGCGGCACGTTCACCGTCGACTGCGGCCGCAACGAAAACCAGCACTTCAACCCCGACAACTTCATCGCCCAGCCCGGTATCCGAAACGGCGCCCAGCACCTGCACGACTACGTCGGCAACCTGTCGACGAACGCCGATTCGAACAACAAGAGCCTCGTGAAGGCCGGCACCACCTGCAAGAACGGCGACAAGTCCGCGTACTTCTGGCCGGTCGTCCGGATCGACACGGGCGAGGCGGAAGCGAACCCGCCCGCCACGCAGCCCGACCGAGCCGGCAGCGCGAAGGACAAAGCGAGCACCCAGGTCGACTGCCCGGACGTCGCCAGCAAGCTCCCCGACGTCCCCGACCAGGCGATGGACGAGGTGAACCGCAACCTCGACCTGCTCGACAAGCAGATCGACGAGGCGAACGCGCGGATCGCGAACGGCGACCTCAAGACGCCGCAGGACGTCCAGAACGCCGTCGTCGGCCCGCTCAAGGACAAGCGGGCCGCGACCATCGACCGGATCGCCATCGCGATCGGCCGCCGGGCGGCCAAGCCGACGAACCTGGGCGGGCTCGCGGCGTGCGTGCTCAAGCAGAACGGCCAGGGCGGCCTCGACAACGGCGGCCAGAACAGCGGCGGCCAGGCGGCCGAGCTGCCGGGCGTCAACGACAAGAACGAGCTGGCCGGCAACGACGGCGAAATCCAGCGCGTCCGCTCGGCGACCATCACGTTCACCAGCGGCGGCGCGAAGAAGGTCGTCGCGATGCCGCAGTTCCTCCGCATCCTCTACGGCGACGCCAAGCAGAGCACCAACGGCCCGGCCAACGCCCGCCCCAGCTGGACGTGCACCGGCTTCGAGGACCGGCTGACCGACCACTACCCGATCTGCCCGGCGAACAGCCGGGTCGAGCGGATCCACGCCTTCCCGAACTGCTGGGACGGCAAGAACATCGACAGCGCGAACCACCGCACGCACATCGTGTTCGCCGACCAGCAGGGCAAGTGCCCGCAGGGCTTCCAGAACGTGCCGCAGCTGGTCATCAAGCTGGTCTACGACATCCCGCACGACATCCAGGTGAAGGGTCAGTACAAAGTGGACGCCTTCCCGCAGGAGAACCACAACCCGCGCTCGGACCACGACGACTTCGCCAACGTCATGGGCCAGCGCCTGATGAACCAGGTGGTCAACTGCATCAACACCGGCCGCACCTGCCGGCAATAGCCAAGCGGTCGTGAGTGTTCAGTCGGGTTCTAACCCGACTGAACACTCACGACCAGCCGTGGAGGCAGCGGCCAACACACCCGCCGGAACAGCCAACACACCCACACCGCCGGCGAGTTGGCCGTTCCGGTACGTGAGTTGGCCGCTGCGGGCGGTGAGTTGGCTGGTCCTGGTCAGGACGACGTGACCGAATAGCTGTTCGCGGCGAAGTCCAGTCCACCGGCGGACGAGGTGATCTCGAAGCCGAACTGGACTTCGCCGAGCGTCACGTCGCCGAACCAGCCGCGGGCGCGGATCCAGTTCAGCACCGCCAGGACGTCGACCGTGCCCGCGTTGGTGTTCGAAGTCCGCACGAACGAGAACACCGCGTTCGACCCGTTCGATCCCTTGTAGACGTCCCAGGTGTGGCCGCCCACCGTCGCCGTGGTCTGCTTGGTGCCGAGCGGGCCGACCGCGCCCTGCTTGTTCATCCACAGCATCGTTTCGTAGGCGTTGCTGTCCGCCCAGATGTCGTACGCCGTCTCGTAAGCGCCGCTGCCGGGACGGCTGACGTTGAAGCTGCTCGACACCTTTCCGAGCGCGCTCAGCTTCTTGCCGACGTTCTTCGCCGAATGCGGGTACGACTTCACGCCGCCGGTGTTCGGCTGATCCGACCAGACACCCCAGTTGGAATACGAATTCGCCCAGATGGTCTGCGGGCCCGCCCCGCCGCCCCAGACGTCGTTGCGGATCGTGTACCCGCCATTGGACCAGGTCGCCCATTTGTCCGAAGACGACCACGTCGCGGCGGTTGCCACGCCGGACAATCCGACCACCGAAGCGGCCACGGTCAGGGAAACCACAAGGGAACGCACGGCTTTGCGCATGGGGAAGGCCTCCACGGTGAGGGATTCACCAGCACTATGGACGTCCCGTTACCACCTGGTCAAGCAATTCGAGAACTTCGAAAAAGAAAGGGGCTTTCCCGTCGAACGGGAAAGCCCCTTTTCGATGCCGGGACTCACGAAGCCGCGCGGCGTTTCGTCCAGATGTCGTACGCCACGGCGGCGAGCAGCACGACGCCCTTCACGAGCATCACCCGCTCGCTCGGCGCGCCGATCAGGGACATGCCGTTGTTGATGACCGCCATGATCAGGCCGCCGGTGATCGCGCCGACCACCTTGCCGACGCCGCCCTGGACGGCCGCGCCGCCGATGAACGCCGCCGCGATCGCGTCCAGCTCGAAGTTGACGCCCGCCGTCGGGCCCGCCTGGTTGAGGCGGCCGGCGAAGATAATCCCCGCCAGTGCCGCCAGCACGCCCATGTTGACGAAGATCCAGAACGTCACCGACTTGACCTTGACGCCCGAGAGCGTCGCCGCCTGCAGGTTGCCGCCGACGGCGTAGATGTGCCTGCCGAACACCGACTTCCCGGCCACCAGCGAGTAGCCGAGCACCAGCGCCGCCAGCAGGATCAGCACCCACGGCAGGTTCTTGAACCGCGCGAGCTGCACGACCAGCGCGAGCACCAGCACGGCGATCCCGGCGATCTTCAGCACGAAGATCGGGAACGGGTCGACGTCCTGGCCGTAGCCCAGCCGTCCCGAGCGCTTGCGCCACTGCGTGAACGCGATCCCGGCCACCGCCGCGACGCCGGCCAGCAACGACACCAGGTCGGCGCCGCCGAGCGGCCCGAGGCCGATGTTGCCGAGGTAGCCGTCGGTGAAGCCGTTGGACAGCGTGCGGATGGCGTCCGGGAACGGGCCGATGCCCTGGTTGCCCAGCACGGTCAGGGTCAGCGCCCGGAACGCCAGCATCCCGGCCAGCGTCACGATGAACGCCGGGATCCCGAAGTAGGCGACCCAGTAGCCCTGCCAGGCGCCGATCACCGCGCCGACGACGAGGGTGATCAGCACCGCCCAGAACCACGGCAGCTGCCAGTTCACCATCAGCACCGCCGACACCGCGCCGGTCATCGCGACGACCGATCCGGCGGACAGGTCGATGTGCCCGGAGATGATCACCAGGATCATCCCGATCGCGAGGATCAGCACGTAGCTGTTCTGCACGATGATGTTGGAGATGTTCTGCGGTTCCAGCAGCGCGCCGCCGGTGAGCACCTCGAACAGCACCACGATCAGCGCGAACGCGACGTAGATGCCGCTCTGGCGCGGGTTGATCGAGATCCTCCGCTTGGAGCGCTCAACCGGGGGCGCGGCCGGCCGCGCTTCGGTCGTGGTCATTCCCGTTCCTTCGTCATGTACTGCATGAGCAGTTCCTGGGTGGCTTGTTCGCGGGTCGCCTCGCCGGTGATCCGGCCCGCCGACAGCGCGTAGATCCGGTCGCAGAGCCCGAGCAGCTCCGGCAGCTCGGAGGAGATGACCAGCACGGCCTTCCCCTGCGCGGCCAGTTCGTTGATGATCGTGTAGATCTCGAACTTCGCGCCGACGTCGATGCCGCGGGTCGGCTCGTCGAGGATCAGCACGTCCGGGTCGGTGAAGATCCACTTGGCCAGCACGACCTTCTGCTGGTTGCCGCCGGAGAGCTTCCCGGTGACGCTGCGCACGGACGGCGCCTTGATCCGCAGGTCGCGGTGGTAGCGGGCGGCCGTGTCGTGCTCGGCGTGCTCGTTCACCCACCCGCGGCGCGCCAGCTTGCCCAGCCCGGCCGCGGACACGTTGCGCTGGATGTCCTCGATCAGGTTGAGCCCGTAGCGCTTCCGGTCCTCGGTGGCGTAGGCGATGCCGTGGCGGACGGCGTCCTGCACGGACCGGACGTCGATCTCCTTCCCGTGCTTGACGATCCGCCCGGAGATGTCCTTGCCGTAGGACCGGCCGAACACGCTCATCGCGAGCTCGGTGCGGCCCGCGCCCATCAGCCCGGCCAGCCCGACGATCTCCCCGCGCCGAAGCGAAAGCGACGCGTTGTCGACGATCACCCGGCCGGCCTGGGTCGGGCTGTGCACGGTCCAGTCCTCGATCCGCAGCACCTCTTCGCCGATGTCCGGTTCCCGGGGCGGGAACCGGTGCTCGAGGTCGCGCCCGACCATGCCGGTGATGATCCGTTCCTCGGTGAGCCCGGCGGCGTCGAGCGTCTCGATCGTCTTGCCGTCGCGCAGGATCGTGACGGTGTCGGCGATCGCGGTCACCTCGCCCAGCTTGTGGGAGATGATCACGCAGGTGACGCCCTCGTCGCGCAGCCCGCGCAGCAGTTCGAGCAGGTGGGCCGAGTCGTCGTCGTTGAGCGCCGCGGTGGGCTCGTCGAGGATGAGCAGCTTCACCTCCTTGGACAGGGCCTTGGCGATCTCGACGAGCTGCTGCTTGCCGACGCCGAGCTCCTGCACCGCGCGGGTCGCGTTTTCGGCGAGGCCGACGCGCTTGAGCAGCGCGCCGGCCTCGTGGTTGGTGCGGTTCCAGTCGATCCAGCCCCGCTTGTGCTGTTCGTTGCCGAGGAAGATGTTCTCCGCGATCGACAACTGGCCGCACAGCGCGAGTTCCTGGTGGATGATCACGATCCCGCGCCGCTCGCTGTCGCGCACCGACCCGAACTCGCACCGCTGCCCGTCGAAGGTGATCTCGCCGTCGTACGTCCCGTGGGGGTAGACGCCCGAGAGCACCTTCATCAGGGTGGACTTCCCGGCGCCGTTCTCCCCGCAGATCGCGTGGATCTCCCCTTGGCGCACGGAAAGCGTGACGTCGGACAGCGCCTTGACCCCGGGGAAGGTCTTGGTGATCCCGCGCATGCCGAGTAGTTCGGTCATTTCAGCTGACCTGCCGTGTAGTAGCCCGAGTCGACCAGTTCCTTCTGGTAGTTCGACTTGTCCACGGTCACCGGCTGCAGCAGGAAGGACGGGACGACCTTCTTGCCGTTGTCGTAGTCGGTCGTGTTGTTGACCTCGGGCTTCTGTCCCTTGAGGACCGAGTCGGCCATCTTGACGGTGGTGTCGGCGAGCTTGCGGGTGTCCTTGAAGACCGTCGAGTACTGCTCACCGGCGATGATCGACTTGACCGAGGCGACCTCGGCGTCCTGCCCGGTGACGATCGGGTAGGGCTGCCCGGCGGTGCCGTAGCCGTTGCTCTTCAGTGCCGACAGGATGCCGATCGACAGGCCGTCGTACGGCGAGAGCACGCCCGCGACCTTCGCGCCACCGGTGTAGGTCTTGGTGAGCAGGTCCTCCATGCGCCGCTGCGCGGTGGCCGGGTCCCAGCGCAGGATGGCCGCGCGGGCGAAGTCGGTCTGCCCGCTCTTGACGACCAGCTTGCCGCTGTCGATCAGGGGCTTCAGGACGGACATCGCGCCGTTGAAGAAGAAGGTGGCGTTGTTGTCGTCCGGGGAACCGGCGAAGAGCTCGATGTTGAACGGCCCCGCCCCGGTGCCCAGGCCCTTGACCAGGGAGTTCGCCTGCTCGACGCCGACCTTGAAGTTGTCGAAGGTGGCGTAGTAGTCGACGTTCGGCGAGTTGCGGATCAGCCGGTCGTAGGCGATGACCGGGATCTTGCGGTCGGCCGCCTCCTGCAGCTGGGTGGTGATGGCGGTGCCGTCGATCGAGGCGATGACCAGGAGCTTGGCGCCCTTGGTGATCTGGTTCTCGATCTGGTTCACCTGGGTGGGGATGTCGTTCTCGGCGTACTGGAGGTCGACCTTGTACCCGAGCTTCTCCAGCGCCGACTTGATGTTGTCGCCGTCGTGGATCCAGCGCTCCGACGACTTCGTCGGCATCGTGACACCGACCAGGCCGCCCGCCGCGCTCGTGCCGGACGCGGCCGCCTGGTCCGCCGTCTTCTGGCTCGAGCCGCACGCCGACAGCGTGAGCGCGAGCCCCGCGGCCGCGAGCGCCGCGATTCCTCTGGTGAACTTCATTGTTCCGTTTTCCTTTCTCAGAAACCCTGGGCGAGCCGGTGGTAGGCCTGGTTCCAGCGGATGCGGTCGGCGAAGCCGTGCGGCGTGGTGTCGGAGTCGATCACCAGCAGCTCGACACCGAGCAGGTTCGCGAAGTCGCGAAGGGACTCCGTGCTGACGGCCTGGGTGAGCACGGTGTGGTGCGGGCCGCCGGCGGTGATCCACGACTCCGCGGACGTCGACAGCGACGGCGCCGGCTCCCAGACCGCCCGCGCCACGGGCAGGTTCGGCAGCGGCTCGTCCGGCTCGACGACCTCGATCTCGTTGGCCACCAGGCGGAACCGGTCGCCGAGGTCGACCAGGCCGAGGGTGACGCCGGGGCCGGGTGCCGCGTCGAACACCAGCCGGACCGGGTCCTCGCGGCCGCCGATGCCCAGCGCGTGGATCTCGCACGACGGCTTCGCGGCGGCGATGCTCGGGCAGACTTCGAGCATGTGGGCGCCGAGGATCTTCGGCGTGCCCGGTCCGAAGTGGTAGGTGTAGTCCTCCATGAACGACGTTCCCCGGTCGGACCCGACACCCATCGCCTTGACCGCGGCTAGCAGCGCCGAGGTCTTCCAGTCGCCTTCGCCGCCGAAGCCGTAGCCGTCGGCCATGAGCCGCTGCACGGCCAGGCCGGGCAGCTGGCGCAGACCGCCCAGGTCCTCGAAGTTCGTGGTGAACGCGCCGAACCCGCCGTCGGTGAGGAACTTCCGCAGCCCGGCTTCGATCTTCGCCGCGTACCGCAGCGACTCGTGCCGCGCTCCCCCGGCCGCCAGGTCCGGGACAACGTTGTAATCCTCGGCGTACTGAGCCACCAGGGAGTCCACATCGGACACCTGATCGACGACCTCGACCAGGTCGTTGACGCCGTAGGTGTTGACCGAGACACCGAACCGCAGCTCGGCCTCGACCTTGTCCCCTTCGGTGACTGCGACGTCGCGCATGTTGTCGCCGAACCGGGCCAGCCGCAGGTTGCGCAGGTGGTCGGCGCCGATCGCGGCGCGCGCCCACGCGTCGATCCGCGCGACGACGGCCGGGTCCGACACGTGCCCGGCGACGGTCTTGCGCGGCACGCCGAGGCGCGTCTGGATGAACCCGAACTCGCGGTCGCCGTGGGCGGCCTGGTTGAGGTTCATGAAGTCCATGTCGATGGTCGACCACGGCAGGGCTTCGTTGAGCTGGGTGTGCAGGTGCAGCAGCGGCTTGCGCAGCGCGTCCAGCCCGGTGATCCACATCTTCGCGGGCGAGAAGGTGTGCATCCACGCGATCACGCCGACGCACGCGGCGTCGGAGTTGGCCTCCTGCAGCACACGCCGGATCGACGCGGCTTCGGTCAGCACCGGCTTGCCGACGATCTCGGCGGGGAGCCCGCCGGACGCGGCCAGGAGCTGCTGGATCCGCAGGGACTGGCCGGCGACCTGTTCCAGGGTCTCCTCGCCGTAGAGGGCCTGGCTCCCGGTGAGGAACCAGAGCTGGGGTTTCGACGCGCGGGTCATCGTTCTCCTCGGTATCAGTGCTGGCCGTAGACGTTCTGGTACCGGGCGTAGAGCCGGTCGACGTCTTCGGGCGGCAGGGGTTCGGGCGTGCCCAGCTCGAATGCCTTGTGGACGGTGCGGGCCACGTCCTCGACCATCACGGCGGCCTTGACCGCGTCGCGGGCGGTGCGGCCGACGGTGAACGGGCCGTGGTTGCGCATCAGCACGGCCGGCGACCGGCTCGCGCGAAGCGTTTCGACGATGCCGCGGCCGATGGAGTCGTCGCCGATCAGGGCGAACGGCCCGACCGGGATCTCGCCGCCGAACTCGTCGGCGATCATCGTGAGCACGCACGGGATCGGCTCACCGCGCGCGGCCCACGCCGTGGCGTACGTCGAGTGCGTGTGGACGACGCCGCCGATCTCGGGCATGTGCCGGTAGACGTAGGCGTGGGCGGCCGTGTCCGACGACGGCGCGAGGTCGCCCTCGACGAGCTCGCCGTGCAGGTCGGTGACGACCATGGTGTCCGCGGACAGGTTGTCGTAGGACACCCCCGAGGGCTTGATCACCAGCAGGTCGCGGCCGGGGACCCGGGCCGAGACGTTGCCCGCGGTCCAGATGACCAGCTCGTTGCGGGTCAGTTCGCCGTGCAGCTTCGCCACGGTGTCCCGCAGTTCGGCGACGGTGTCGAGCACTTCACCGGTCAGGGACATCAGGACCGTCCTTTCGCGACTGCGCGGCGGCGGGCGGCCAGGCGGTGCATGACATCGTTGCCGCCCCGGCCGAAGTAGTCGTGCAACGTCGTGTACTCGGCGTACAGCTCGTCGTAGGCGACGACGTGCGCGGGCACCGGCCGGTAGACCGCGCGCTCGACCGAGCCCATCGCGGCGGCGGCCGCGCGGATGTCCGGGTAGGCGCCGGCGGCGACGGCCGCGTGGATGGCCGAGCCGAGCGCGGGTCCCTGCTCGGAGCCGATGACCGACAGCGGGAGGTTGGTGACGTCGGCGTAGATCTGCATGAGCAGCGCGTTCTTCACCAGGCCGCCGGCGATGATCAGCTCGGTGACCGGCACGCCGGCCTCGCCGAACGTCTCGATGATCTTGCGGGTGCCGAACGCCGTGGCCTCCAGCAGCGCGCGGTAGACGTCCTCGGCGCGGGTGGCGAGGGTCTGGCCGACGATGACGCCGGACAGCTCGTGGTCGACGAGCACCGACCGGTTGCCGCTGTGCCAGTCCAACGCGACGAGGCCGTGTTCGCCGATCTCCTGCTGCGCGGCCAGCCGGGTGAGCTGCTCGTGACCGTCCTGGGCGAAGTGCTCGGTGAACCAGCCGAAAATGTCGCCGACGCCGCTCTGCCCGGCTTCGTAGCCCCAGAGGCCGGAGACGATCCCGCCGTCGACGACCCCGCACATGCCGGGGACTTCGCGCAGCTCGGCACCGTTCATCACGTGGCACGTCGAGGTGCCCATGATGGCGACCATCTGGCCGGGTTCGACGGCGTTCGCGGCGGGCGCGGTGACGTGGGCGTCAACGTTGCCAACGGCCACGGCGATGCCCTCGGGCAGGCCGGTCCATTCCGCGGCTTCGGCGGACAGCGACCCCGCGCGGGCACCCAGCTGGCCCAGCGGGTGTTCGAGCTTGTCGGCCACGAAGGACTCGAAGCCGGGCGCCAGTTCGCGGAGGAAGTCGCGGCTCGGGTACTCGCCGTCCTGCAGGATGCCCTTGTACCCGGCGGTGCAGGCGTTGCGGACGTACGTCCCGGTCAGCTGCCAGACGATCCAGTCGGCCGCCTCGACCCAGTACCGCATCGCGGCGTAGACCTCGGGTGCCTCTTCGAACACCTGGAGTCCCTTGGCGAACTCCCACTCCGAGGAGATCAGCCCGCCGTAGCGCGGCAGCCACTTCTCGCCGCGGGTGCGGGCCAGCTCGTTGATCCGGTCCGCCTGTGGCTGGGCCGAGTGGTGCTTCCAGAGCTTGACGTACGCGTGCGGGTCGCCTTCGAACTCGGGCAGCTCGCACAGCGGGGTGCCGTCCGCGGTGGTCGGCACCATGGTGCAGGCGGTGAAGTCGGTGGCGATGCCGATGACGTCGGCCGGGTCCGCCCCGGCCGCGGTGAGCGCGGCCGGGACGGCGGTGCGGAGCACTCCGACGTAGTCCGCGGGCACCTGCAGCGCCCAGTCCGGCGGCAGCGGGCGACCGGTGGCGGGCAGCGTCTCGTCGAGCACCCCGTGCGGGTATTCGAAGACCGCGCTGCCCAGCTCGGCGCCGTCCGCCACGCGCACGACCACGGCGCGGCCCGACAGCGTGCCGAAATCGACGCCGACGGTTAGTGGTTGTCCCACGGTGTCCTCTCTCCTGGTGTTGTTCAGCGGCCGGTGATGACCAGGGTGGTCACGGAGTTGGCGGGCAGGGTCAGCTTCGACGTCGCCGCCAGCCCGGTGATCTCCCTGGTCTGCGGCACGATGGCGGCCGGTGCCGCGAGGCTGTTGCGGCCCGCCGGGTCGCCGGTGAGCGTGGTGAGCGTCCCGGTGCCGTCGACCGCGGTGACGCCGGTGAGCGCCAGCCGCGCCGTCTGCACCTGGCCGGTCGGGTTGACGAGCTTGACCGTGAACGTCTTCCGGCCGTTCTTGGTGGTCACGTTGACCACCTGCCGCAGCGGGCTGCCCTGGTTGAGGCGGCTGGTCACGATCTGCTTGCCCAGCGTGCTGGAGAACATCTGCTGCACCCAGTACGACGGCGAGGCGTAGCTCGTCCCGGCGTCGAAGCCGATCAGGTTGACCGGCCAGTTCGACTGGTTCTCCTGCACCAGCACCGGCGCGTACATCGAGCCGATCACGACGTCGCTGTTGCGTTCGAGCCCGGTGAGGAACGCGGCTTCGCCGATCGCGGCGGCCAGGGTGCCGGTGGGCCGGCCGTCCTGGGCGCCGTACTCGCCGACGAGGATGTCCGGGCCGGAGCGGTCCGCGGTGTCGTAGCGGGTCGAGTTGTCGGTGAACCACTGCGGGGACTGGTAGTAGTGGTCGTCCGCGGCGTCCGGGCGCACCCCGGTCGAGGTGCTCGACGCGGACCCGCCCTGCAGGCCGCCGGTCGTCGCGATGACCGTCAGCTGCGGGTACTTCGCCTTGATGGCGTTGTACATGTCGGTGAACCGCCAGGCGTAGCTGCCCGAGCCGTCGAACCAGTCCTCGTTGCCGACCTCGACGTAGTGCAGGTCGAACGGCGCCGGGTGCCCGTCGGCGACCCGCTTCGCGCCCCACGTCGTGGTGGCGTCGCCGATGGCGTACTCGATCTCGTCGAGGGCTTCCTGGACGTACTGCGGGTAGTCGGCCTGGTCGACGTGCTGGCCGTTGAGCGTGTAGCCGGCGAACAGGGCCAGCAGCGGCTGGGCGCCGATGTCCTCGGAGAGCTTGAGGTAGTCGAGGATGCCGAAGCCGTCGGTGGACCAGTAGCCCCACGCGGTGTTCTGGTGGCCGGGCCGCTCCTCCGGCTTGCCGATGGTGTTCTTCCAGGCGAACCGGGTGTCGAGGGTGTTGCCCTCGAGGTAGTTGCCACCGGGGACGCGGAACAGGCCGAGCTTCATGGCCGCGAGCTTCTGCCCGAGGTCGAGGCGGACGCCGTGGTTCTTGAAGGTGGGCGGGAACAGCGACACCTGCTGGAACCAGGCGTCGCCGGTCAGCGCCGTCTTCCCCTTGTTGACCAGGGAGACCACGATCCGGTTGTCGGTCGACGCGGTGATCGTCGACGGCGTGGTGAAACTGAACGTCTGCTGCGCCCACGCGGCGCCGACCGGCTGGACGTCCTTGCTCGCCAGGACCGTGCCGTCGGGCTTCTCCAGGCTGACGCGGACCGCGCCGGTCCACGTGCCCTTGCCGAAGAAGCTGCCCGTGTACTTGGTGGACGGTTTCGCGGCGACGCCGTAGTAGCCGACGTTGGCCGCGGCGACGCGACCACCGGCCGGGACCGCATCGGCGTGCAGCTTGAGCGAGCGGTCGAGGGCGGTGTTGAGCGGGGTGGCGGTGTCGATGGCGTAGGTGCCGGTCGCACCTGGCGAGGTGACGAGCGACCAGTACGGGACCGGGGTGTCGCCCGCGCCGCTGCCGCGCTGGTAGGCCTCCTTGAAGGTGCGGTTGCGGACGAGTTCCGCGTAGAGCCCGCCTTCGACGGAGTGGCTGATGTCTTCGAGGATCGAGCCGTACGTGGTCGGGCGGGTGTTGGCGCGGACGACGTTGGCGTCGACCGCGAGCTGGTTGGCGCCCGCGAGGGTGCCGATCTGGGCCGCGGTGAGCGGGAAGCGGCGCAGTTCGAGTTCGTCGACGGCGCCGGTGAACCCGGATCCGACGGTCAGCGGCGCGGCGGCGGTGCCCGAGGCCGGGCAGGCGGAGACGTCGAGCGTGGTGCCCGTCGGGGTGCCGCAGGTGCTGGTGACCGCGGCCGCGTCGCCGTCG
Organism: Amycolatopsis sp. SID8362; assembly: GCF_010550475.1. Lineage (NCBI taxonomy): Bacteria > Bacillati > Actinomycetota > Actinomycetes > Pseudonocardiales > Pseudonocardiaceae > Amycolatopsis > Amycolatopsis sp. SID8362. The sequence goes on along the minus strand of NZ_JAAGNB010001274.1, from coordinate 16,597 downwards.
GCATAGACGGTCAGGCGTTGCGAGGCCCGGTCGAGGACGAGGGCGGCGTGGTGCCAGTTGCCGTCGGCGAGGCCGCCGCCGGTGGTGGTCACCTGGATCGTGCCGACCCGGGCGGTCAGCTTGCCGCCGGTGACGCCGAGAGCGTAGCCGTCGCCGTGGTCGACGAGGGTGCCGTCCGCGGTGGTGCGGAACCAGGCGGCCAGGGAGAGCGAGCCGGTGCCGGTGTCGAACGCGGGCGAGGTGCCCATGTCCACAGTGGACTTTCCGTCGAGCTGGACAGCTTTGCCCGCCGCGCCTGCGGTCCACGTCGCCCCGCGAAGGGTGCCGTCGGCCGCGTTGGCGCTCGAGTCACGTGCGACCGTGCCGGCGCCTTCGTCGAAGTGCCACGATCCGCTCGCGGCCAGCGAGGCGACGGCGGAGGCGGCCAGCGGGGTCGGGTACGCGCGGACGTCGTCCACTCCCCCGGCGAACCAGTCGGCCGGAGCGCCCGCCCACTTGCCCCGCCCGATCACGAGGTGCCCGGAGGCGGTCCACGGCGTGGTGAACGGGACGCTCTGCTGCAGGGTTCCGTTGACGTACAGGGAAAGCGTGCCCGCCGCGCGGTTGTAGACACCGACGACGTGCTGCCACTGGTCGGCCTGCGCGGGCAGCGTGGACACCGCCGACGACGACGCCGTGTCGCCGTCGCCCGCGCGGCGGGTGAAGGCGAACCGGCCGTCGGCCGCGCGCTGGAGGTAGAAGCCGCTGATCGCCGAGCCGTCGACGCTCACGGCGGTGCGGAAGCCGGTGGCCGCGGTCGGCTTGACCCACGCGGACACCGAGAAGCTCTGCGCGGTGTCGACGACCGGCGCCGGGGCGTCGATCGCGGCATCGGTGCCGTTGAGCACCGCGCCGTGCGGGCCGACGACGCCGTCACCCCAGGTCGCGCCGCCGGTGAGGGTGGCGGTGCGCGCGTCGAGGGAGTCGTCGGCCGCGGTGGTGCCGGTGCCTTCGTCGAGGGTCCAGTGCCCGGCGATGGCCAGGCGGGCGGCGTCGGCCGGGGTCAGCGCGCCCGCGTAGGCGCGGACGTCGTCGATCGAGCCGTCGACGTAGTCCACCGGGTTGCCGCCGTACTTGCCGCGGCCGATCACCAGGTGGCCGGTGCCGGCCCAGCCCGCGGGCGCGGCGACGGTGGTCTGGCGGGTGCCGTCGACGTACAGCGACAGCGTTGACGCGGCGGCGTCGAACACGCCGGTCAGCTGGTACCACTGGCCGGCGACCGGGTCGAAGTTCGCGCCGGCGACGACGCCGTCGGCCGGGGCGTCCCCGGCCAGGCGGGTGAAGGCGAAGCGGCGCGAGTCGTCGCGGAACTGCAGGAAGAAGTTGCTGACCTGGGTGCCGTCGACGCTGACGAACGTCTGGAAGCCCGACGTCTTGTCGAGCTTGACCCAGCTGCTCACCGAGAAGCTCTTGGTGGTGTCCAGCACGGGTGCGCCGGCGTCGGCGAAGCCGCTGGTGCCGTCGGTGGTCAAGGCACCACCGCGGATTCCGGGGCCCCAGCCGGCGCCGGCGTTGAGCGTCGCGGGGTGGTCGCCCGCGGTGTCGGCGGCGGTGCTCCCGCTGCCGTCGTCGAACGTCCAGTGCCCGACCAGCCCCGGTTCGGGGCCGGCCGCGGCGGTGGTCACGGGCAGGGCCGAGAACAGGGTGAGGGCCGCGAGCACGGCCAGGGGACGGCGGATTCTGGGGAGCATGACTCTCCTTCAGCGGGTCCGTCGGGTGACGAGGCGTTGGAGGACGATGAAGACGAAGAGGAGGGCTCCGGTGATGATCGAGGTCCACCAGGAGTTGAGGGTGCCGTCGAAGGTGATCAGCGTCTGGATGATGCCCAGCACCATGATCCCGAGCACGGTGCCCAGCACGTAGCCGGAACCGCCGGTGAGGATGGTGCCGCCGATGACGACCGCGGCGATCGCGGTCAGCTCGAGGCCGACGCCGTTGAGCGGGTCGCCGGAAGACTTGTACAGCACGAGGAGCAGCCCGCCGAGCGCCGAGCAGAACCCGCTGATCGTGTAGACGGCGATCTTCGTGCGGCCGGTCTTGAGGCCCATCAGCATCGCGGACTGCGCGTTGCCGCCGATCGAGTAGACCGTGCGCCCGAACCGGGTGAAGGCCAGGACGTACACCGCCGCGAGGACGACGACCAGCGCGACGACCACGCTGATCGAGATGTGCAGTTCCCCGCCCAGCGGGATCTGCGTCTGGGCGAGGGTGGCGATCGTCGGGTTGTCGATCGAGTACGCCTCGGTGCTGATCGTGTAGCAGAGCCCGCGGGCGAAGAACATCCCGATCAGCGTGGCGATGAACGGCTGGATCTCGAAGAAGTGGATGAGCGCGCCCATCCCGGCGCCGAGCAGGGCGCCGATCACCAGCACCACGGCGATCGCCGCGTACGCGGACCAGCCGTGCTTCTGCATCAGGTCGCCGGAGACCACTGTGGACAGTGCGACGACCGAGCCGACCGACAGGTCGATGCCGCCGGTGAGGATCACGAACGTCATCCCGACCGCGACCACGAGCAGGAAGGCGTTGTTGATGAACAGGTCGAGCACGACCTGCCCGGACCCGAAGGCGTCGTAGCTGGCCGCGCCGAAGATGTAGGCGCCGATGAGCAGCGCCATCGTGGCGAGGATCGGGAGGTGCCGCTGCTGCGGCCGGTAACCCTTGATGCGGGTGAGCGTGGTCACGCCGTGACCTCCACCTTCTCCGGAGCGGACGCGGGAGCCGGCGCGGCCGGGCGGGCCTTGCGGCGGCGGAGCTTGCGGCGGAACGCGGGCGACTGCAGCAGGCACACCGCGAGCACGACCACGGCCTTGAACAGCATGATCGCCTTGGGCGGGATCCCGAGGGCGTACACGGTGGTGGTCAGCGTCTGGATGAGCAGCGCACCGAGCACCGAGCCGGCGAGGGAGAACCGGCCGCCGGTCAGCTGCGTGCCGCCGATGACGACCGCGAGGATCGCATCGAGCTCGATGAACAGCCCGGCGTTGTTGGCGTCGGCGCTGTGCACGTTCGCGCTGATCATCAGCCCGGCGATGCCCGCGCACAGCGCGCAGAAGACGTAGACGAGCCAGGTCAGCCGGGCCGACCGAAGCCCCGCCAGCCGGCTGGCTTCGGGGTTCCCGCCGACGGCTTCGACGAGCAGCCCGAGGGCCGAGCGGCGGACCAGCAGCGACGCGAGCACGAACAGGGCCAGCGCGATGAGGATCGCGCTGGGCAGGGTGAACACGAACCCGCTGCCGATCCATTCGTACGGGGCGGAGTTGATCGTGATGATCTGCCCGCCGGAGATCAGCTGCGCGATCCCGCGGCCGGCGACCATCAGGATGAGCGTCGCGATGATCGGCTGGATGCCCAGCTGGGCGACGAGCCAGCCGTTCCACACCCCGAGCACCAGCGACAGCCCGAGCGCGAGCCCGACCGCGACGAGCGTGGCACCGACGCCGTCGGGGTGGTCGGCGATCCACAGGCACGCGAGCGAGCCGCTGATCGCGACGACCGCGCCGACCGAGAGGTCGATGCCGCGGGTGGCGATGACGAGCGTCATGCCGATCGCGATGAGGATCAGCGGGGCGCCGTTCTTCAGGATGTCGACGAGGTTCCCGTAGAGGTGACCGTCGCGCAGTTCGATCGAGAAGAACGCGGGGCTCGCGATCAGGTCGCCCAGCAGCAGCGCGAGCAGCGCCACCACGGGCCAGAACAACCGGTGCTTGGTCATGAGACGGCTCCCTCGGCCATCGTGGCCATCACGTCGTCCGCGGTGAGTCCCTGGTTTTCGCGCTGGGCCACGACTTTCCGGTCGCGCAGCACGACGACCCGGTGGCTCAGCCGCAGCACCTCGTCGAGTTCGGCGGAGATGAACAGCACGGCCATCCCCTCGGCGGACAGCTGGGTGACCAGCCGCTGGATCTCCGTCTTCGCGCCGATGTCGATGCCGCGGGTCGGCTCGTCGAGGATCAGCAGGCGCGGTTCGGTGATGAGCCAGCGGGCCAGGAGCACCTTCTGCTGGTTCCCGCCGGACAGGTTGCCCACCAGCGCTTCCGGGTTGGCGGGCCGGATGTCCAGCGCCTTGATGTACTTGTCGGCGATCTCGTCCTGACGGCGCCGGGACAGCGGCCGCGCCCAGCCGCGTGAGGCCTGGAGCGCGAGGACGATGTTCTCCCGGACGGTCAGTTCTTCGACAAGGCCTTCGGTCTTGCGGTTTTCCGAGCAGAACGCGATCCGGTGGTCGAGCCCGGCGCGCGGGGTGCGCAGGTTCGCCGGGTCGCCGTCGATCCGCACGGAACCGCTGTCGGCGTGGTCGGCGCCGAAGAGCAGCCGGGCCAGCTCGGTGCGGCCCGAGCCCAGGAGCCCGGCGAGGCCGACGACCTCGCCGGCGTGGACGTCGAGGCTGAACGGCTCGACGCCGCCCTTGCGCCCCAGGTCCGCGGCGGACAGGAGCACCGGCGCGTCCGCGACCTCGGCCCGGGTCGGCCCGGAGTCCTCCAAGTCCTCGAGGACCTGCAGTTCCTTGCCGATCATCTTGGTGACCAGCTCGACCGGTGTGATGTCCGCGGTGCGGTACTCGCCGATCAGCTTTCCGTTGCGCAGCACGGTCATCCGGTCCGCGACGGCGAAGACCTGGTCGATGAAGTGGGAGACGAACAGGATCGCCAGGCCCTGCTCGCGCAGGGACCGGACGACCTTCAGCAGCTGCTCGACCTCGCCGGCGTCCAAACTGGACGTCGGCTCGTCGAGGACGAGCACCCGCGCGTCGACGTCGAGCGCGCGGGCGATCGCGACCAGCTGCTGCACCGCGATGGAGCAGGTGCTCAGCTCGGCCGAGACGTCCACGTGGACGTCCAGCCGGGCGAGGAGCTCCTCGGCCCGCCGCCGCATCGGGCCCCACTGGATGCGGCCGAAGCGGCGGGGTTCCCGGCCGAGGCAGACGTTCTCCGCCACGGACAGGTTCGGGCAGAGGTTGACCTCCTGGTAGACCGTGCTGATGCCGGCCTGCTGGGCCTCGCCGGGGCCGCCGAAGGACACGGCGGTCCCGGCGAGGGTGATCGTGCCCGCGTCCACGCCGTACACCCCGGTCAGCACCTTGATCAGGGTGGACTTGCCGGCGCCGTTCTCCCCCATCAGCGCGTGGACTTCGCCGGGGAACAGGCGGAAGCCGACGCCGTCGAGGGCGAGGACGCCGGGGAACTCCTTGCGGATCCCGGTCATGGTCAGGATTTCGGTGGACACGGGGACCTCTCAGTACTGCCGCTGCGGCAGGGCGGCCTTCGCCGACGCCTGGTCGAACTCGGTTTCCTGGGTCTCGATGCGGGCGGGCACCTGCTCGCCGGCGGCGACCTTCTTCACCAGGTCCATCAGCTGCGGGCCGAGGAGCGGGTTGCACTCGACGACGTGGTTGATCTTGCCGTCGGCCAATGCGGTCAGCGCGTCCTTGACGCCGTCGACCGAGACGATCTTGATGTCCTTGCCCGGGACCTTGCCCGCGGCTTCGATCGCCTCGATGGCGCCGAGCGCCATGTCGTCGTTGTGCGCGTAGAGGACGTCGATCTTGGGCTGGGACTTCAGGAAGGCCTCCATGACCTCCTTGCCCTTGGCGCGGGTGAACTCACCGGTCTGCGAGGCGACGATCTTGTACTTCGGGTCCGCCGCGATGACGTCCGCGAAGCCCTTCTTGCGGTCGTTGGCCGGGGCGGACCCGGTGGTGCCCTGCAGTTCGACGATGTTGACCTGGCCGGTGGCGCTGCCGAACTCCTTGGTCAGCCACTCCCCCGCCTTCTTGCCCTCGGCGATGAAGTCGGAGCCGAGGAAGGTCTTGTAGAGCGACTTGTCCGGCGAGTCGATCGCGCGGTCGGTGAGGATGACCGGGATGTTGGCCGTCTTGGCTTCCTTGAGCACGGTGTCCCAGCCGGACTCCACCACCGGCGAGAAGGCGATGACCTTGACCTTCTGCTGGATGTAGGAGCGGATGGCGGAGATCTGGTTCTCCTGCTTCTGCTGCGCGTCGGAGAACTTCAGCTCGATGCCCGCGGTCTTGGCCGATTCCTGGATCGACTTCGTGTTCGCCGTCCGCCAGCCGCTTTCGGCTCCCACCTGGGCGAAGCCGAGCGTGACCGCCCCACCGGAGCCACCGGAGGAGCCACCGCTCCCGCAGGCGGTGAGCAGCACGAGTCCGGCCGCCGCGGCCGCCGCGGCGGCCCATCGCTTCTTCAGCACGTTCACTCCTCGATCGACGGTGATCAAATCTGTTAGCGTTAACATTCAGAGGGGTTCTTCTCGGGCCGGGCGCGTTCGCCGTGCTAACGCGGCCCGGTGCTTTCGCGGACGATCAGCTCGGGCACGACCAGGGCGCGCGCGTGCCGGTCGCCCCCGTCCATCCGCTGGGTGAGCAGGCCGAACGTGCGCCTGCCGACTTCGATGAAGTCCTGGCGCACCGTCGTGAGCGGCGGCGTGAAGTACGCCGCCTCGGGCACGTCGTCGAAGCCCGCGACGCGCACGTCGCGCGGCACCGAAACGCCCGCTTCGGCGAACGCGCGCAGCAAGCCGAGCGCCATCTGGTCGTTGCCGGCGAAAACGGCGTCCAGCTTCGGTTCCTTGGCGAGGGATCGCCCCGCCTCGTAGCCCGACCGCGAGCTCCAGTCGCCGCGGATCACCCGCGGGGCCGGAACCCCGTGGCGTTCCAGGGTTTCGCGCCAGCCGAGCTCGCGGTCGCGGGCCTCCAGCCAGTCCTCCGGCCCGGCGACGTGCCAGACCGTGCGGTGGCCGAGGGCGAGCAGGTGCTCGGTGGCGCGGCGGGCGCCGTCGCGCTGGTCGACGGAGATGACCGGCACGGGCGCGGTCTCCCCGCCGCCGACGGCGACGACCGGGAAGTCCGCGGGCGCGGCTTCCAGCGCACGGCCCGCACTGACGTGCGGGGCGATGACGATGATGCCCTCGACCGCCTGGCGGCGCAGGTTCTCCACCGCGTCGGCGATCGACGACCGGCCCGGCCGGCTGACGCTGGAGATCGTGATCGCGTACCCGGCTTCGCGGGCGGCGTTCTCGATGCCGTACAGCGTGCTGGCCGGACCGTACAGATTGGACTCGAGCGCGACGACCCCGAGCGTCCCGGTCCGCCCGGTGACCAGCGCGCGGGCCGCGGAATTGGGCCGGTAGCCCAGTTCCTCGATCGCCGCGAGCACCCGGGCCCGCGTCTCCGGGCGCACCGGGCCGGTCCCGTTGATCACCCGGGACACGGTCATGTGCGAGACACCGGCCACGCCGGCGACGTCGGTCAGGCTCGGCTGCCGCGTACCGGCCGCGGTCACCCGCACGGGGCCGCCGGAGCGGGGTCGTTCAGCCACCGGCGTCCCCTTTCCGTCCGCGCCGACTGGGTGTGCGTCACCTGTTCCGGTGACGGCGAGGAGTAGTGTTAGCGATAACACCCTCGCGGTCAACCCTGGGTCGCGTAACGGTGTGGTCACGTGCGCCGGACTCCCCGCCGCCGCGGGATCCGGGCCCCGGCCTGCGGAAAGCCCGGTTTGTGATTCACCAGGTGCGCGGTGACCACGGTGTTCAGGCGCATGTTCGCGCCCCGATCAGAGCGCGACGGTCGCCGCCACGGGCAGGTGGTCGCTCCCTGTCGCGGGCAGCGTCCAGGCCGCGACCGGCCGCACCCCGCCGACGAAGATCTGGTCGATCCGCGCCAGCGGCAGCGACGCGGGCCAGCTGAACCCGAACCCGTCCCCGGCCTCGTCCTGGGCGGCTTTCAGGCGAGCGGTGATCGGGGCGAGCGCCCGATCGTCGGTGGTCCCGTTGAAATCCCCGACGAGCACGATCTTTTCCGCGGAATCCGCAGCGACATCGGCGGCGAGCCGTTCGACGGCGGCGTCCCGGCCGTTGGCGGTGAACCCCGAGTCGAGCCGCACCCGCACCGACGGCAAGTGCGCGACGAAAAGGGCGACGGGCCCCTTCGGAGTGTCCACAGTGGTCCGAAGCGCCCGCGTCCACGGCATGATCTCGACCGGCCGCGTGTCCCGGAGCGGGAAGGTGCTCCAGACCCCGACGGTGCCTTGCACGCTGTGGTGCGGATACCGGGCGGCGAGCGCCTCTTCGTACTTCGGGACCTCGGACCGCTTCAGCTCCTCGAGCGCGATCACGTGCGCGTTCGAGGCGGCGAGGGCCTGCGCGGTGCCGGCGGGATCGGGGTTTTCGTCGTTGACGTTGTGGGAGACGACGGTGAAGTCGCCGCCGGTGCCGCGGTGGTCGAAGAGCTTGGCGCCGAAGGCGGTGCTCCAGACCAGGGTCGGGAGGAGGAGCGCGACGAGAGCCAGCGCCGAGCGCCGCAGGAAGGCGGCGGTGAGCAGGAGGAGGACGAGGGCGCCGGTCCACGGGAGGAAGGTTTCGAGGAGGCTGCCCGCGTTGCCGGGCCAGTTGGGGATGAGGGGGTGGGCGAGGAGGAGCAGGGCGGTGAGGATGGCGAGGGCGGCGATGATGCGGCCGCGACGCCAGGTTCCGGACCGGCGTCGGGAGGTGGGTGCGGACGGCGGTCGCCCGCCGCTCCACCCCAGCGGCTGGGTCACCGCCGAACTCTGGTCGCCCGGTTGCACCGTTGCCGTCATCGGGTGGCCGCCGTCGGCAGCTCGTGCTGGATCGCCGCGATCAGGCGGCGGCTGTTCTCCAGCGCCGCCCGCAGGCCCGACGAGGGACTTCCGCCCGGGCTCTGGTGGAGCACCACACCCAGGATCAGCGCACCGCCCGGCGCCTGCGCCGCCCACATCAGCGCGCCGCCCGCCGCCGTGGACGAGCCCGTTTTCAGGCCGATCACGCCGTCCTGGCCGAGGAGGGTGTTCGTGTTGACCACCGTGCCCGGGACGCCGTCGACGCGCAGGCTCGGCGTCGCCACGATCGCGCGCAGCACCGGGATCTTCATCGCCTCGCGCGCCAGCCGCAGCTGGTCGGCGGCGGTGCTCGTGGTGGAGTCCTCGACGCCGCTAGCGCCGGTGTACGTCGTGCTCGTCATGCCGAGGGCCGCGGCCTCGCGGTTCATCTTCGCGACGAACGCCTCCTGGCTGCCCGCGTCCCAGCGGGCCAGCAGCCGGGCGACGTTGTTGCCGGACGGCACCAGCATCAGGGCCAGCAGGTCCCGCTCGCTGATCCGGCGCCCCGCGCGGACCGGCGCCGTCGACTCCTCCGCCGACGTCGATTCGGCTTCGGCCTGCTCGTCGACGGTGATCTGCGGGCCCGCCTCGCCCGCGTCGAGCGGGTGGTCCTTCAGCACCACGTAGGCGGTCATCACCTTGGTGACGCTCGCGATTGGCACCGGCTCCTGCTCGCCGCGCGTGCCGAGCGAACCCAGCCCCAGCACCTCGGCGCTGGCCTGCCCTTCCGACGGCCACGGCAGCGCGAGGTCGATCGCGGGCCGCGCGGCGCTCGCCCGGCCGGCGAGTTCCGGCGGGAACAGCACCCAGCAGGTCACGGCGACGACGACGGCCGCCGCCGCGGCGATCCCGCCGGCGACGGGTGGGATGCGGGTACGGGCCATGGTCTCCTCCGGGTGCCGGGGCACGCTCGTCCGAGCGCACTCCGGTCACTCTGTCCGGGGAAGATCGCCGGCCCGTCGGGGTTGTTCGACAGGTCTGAACCAGGACTGTCACAGCTCTGTACCAAGGCAAAGCCAGGCGGCACGGCCGATCCGCCCATCCGCGACGACATGAATGAGTCATTCACCTCACCAGACGACATGAATGACCCATTCACGACATCCCCGCGGCGCCGGGCAGACCAGACGGCCGGGCGACTCTGCCGCCGGTCACCCGCTCGCTGGCGCGACTTTGCCGGGACCCTGGGCGCGGACGTAGTGAATGACTCATTCATGTCGCCGGGCGCCATGAATGAGTCACTCACTACGTCTCGGGTCAGGGGCTCGGCAAAGTCGAATCGTCCCGCATCCGCGGGCCGCCGCCAGCCTGACTTTGCCGACGCCCTGACATCCGGCGACCTGAACGACTCGTTCATGGCATCCGCGCCCGGCCCGGGAAGAGACGCGGGACCGGTCCGCTCCCCGCCGCGCACGGGGAGCGAGCCGGTCCCGCCGATCGGGGGCCGCTCAGCTCACGTGGACGTAGTCGACCACCAGCTGCTGCGGGAACTGCGTGCTGCCGTCCGGGTCACCCGGCCAGTAGCCGCCGACCGCGAGGTTGAGGATTACGAAGAACGGGTGGTTGAACGCCCACGTGTTGCCGCCGACGTCGGCCGGCGTGCGGGTCTGGTAGGCGTTGCCGTCGACCGACCAGACGATGCGGTCGGTCGACCAGTCCACGGCGTAGGTGTGGAAGTCGTCGGAGAAGTTCGGGCCGTTGTAGGCCGCTCCGATGCCGCCCGAGCCCGAGTAGCCGGGGCCGTGGATGGTGCCGTGCACGGTGGTGGGCTCGAACCCGACGTTCTCCATGACGTCGATCTCGCCGCAGTTCGGCCAGCCGGCGCTGCCGATGTCGGTGCCCAGCATCCAGAACGCGGGCCACATGCCCTGCCCGCGCGGCAGTTTCATCCGGGCCTCGACGTGCCCGGACGACGTGGAGAACTTGCCGGAGGTGTTCAGCCGCGCCGAGGTGTACTCGCACGCGCCGTACCAGCAGTTGTTGCCGCTGTTCTCCTTCTTCGCGGTGATCACGAGGTGGCCCTGGCCGTCGAGGGCCGCGTTGGCGGTCCCGTCGGTGTACCACTGCCGCTCGTGGTTGTTGACGTTGTCGCCGGTCTCGTGCACCCACTTCGAGCCGTCGACGCCGCTGCCCGCGGGGCCGTCGAAGTCGTCGGTGAAGCTGTCGAGAACCGAAGCGGCCTGGCTCGGCGGGGCGGCCACCACGGCGCCGAGCGCGAGCAGGGCGGCGGGGACGGCCAGCAACCGGGCCGTCCGGCGCCACCGGGTGGGGATCCTGGTCGACGTCATTGTCGCCTCTTCTTCTTCCGCGGGCGACGGCTGGCGGCTCACCGGCGCCCTATTTGTTGTGGATCACAACAAAGTATGGAGGGCCAGGTGGCGAAGAACAAGGCTAACCGGTCGGACATTTTCCGACGAGTACCCGATGGTCCGGACCACCGGGTACTTTCGGGCAACCGCGCCGGTCAGCGCTGGATGCAGTCGAGGCCGATGCCCAGCGGCGTCGCCAGGTACTGGCAGATGTGCGTGGCGTGGGCCTCGTCGGTTTCCGTGCAGGCGACCGGAACGCCGAGCAGGTCGACCGAGCAGTAGGCGTAGAACTGGTTCGCGCTGCCCGGCACCGGGTCGGCCGATGCCGGGGCCGCCGCGGCGACGACCACGGAACCGGCGAGCGCACCGGCCGCCGCCAGGGAAGCGATTCGGGTCTTCATCGTGCTCTCCTCCCGTCAGGGGTTCGTGCTGACCGGGATTCCCCGCCCGGTTCCCGTTCAGCTCCTGGTCACCGGAAAGTGTCACGCGAGCGGACCGCGAACCGAACAGCCGATGAACACCGGAGTGCAGGATTACGTCCGAACGTCGGTGTTTTCGAACACCTTCGATCACCTACCCTGGGCGCGCTGCCCCGCCGAGGTCCCCCTGGAGGCTCCCGTGATGGCCGACCCGCACGAGCTCACCCGACGCAGTTTCCTCGGCGGGGTCGCCGCCGCCGGCGCGCTCGGCGCCCTGCCACCCGGCATGGCCGAGGCGCTCGCCGAACCCCGCGCCACCGGCAGCCTTTCCGACGTCGAACACGTCGTGGTCCTCATGCAGGAGAACCGTTCGTTCGACCACTACTACGGCACGATGCGGGGCGTCCGGGGCTACGGCGACCGGTCGGCGATCGTCCAGCCGAACGGCCAGGACGTCTTCCACCAGCCCGATTCCGGGCGCAGCGACGGCAGGTACCTCCTGCCGTTCCGGGTGGACACGGCCAAAGTGGACGGTCAGGACCTCGGCGACCTCGGCCACGGCTGGACCGACCAGCACCAGGCGATCGCCGGCGGCGCGAACAACGCGTGGGTCCCCGCCAAGGGCGAGCTGACCATGGGCTACTTCGGCCAGGGCGACATCCCGTTCCACCGGGCGCTCGCGGACGCGTTCACGGTGTGCGACCACTACTTCTGCTCGGTGCAGGGCCCGACCACGCCCAACCGGCTCTACCTGTTCACCGGCACCATCGACGCCGCCGGGCAGGCGGGCGGCCCGGCGAACTACAACCCCGCCGACTACAAGCCGGTCTTCCGCTGGACGACCTACCCGGAACGCCTGCAGCAGCACGGCGTTTCGTGGAAAGTGTACGCCAACAAGGAAGTCGGGGACGCGAGCGGCTCCTTCGTCGGCGACTACGGCGACAACCCGCTGTGGCTCTTCCAGTCCTACCACCAGGACTACACCAGCGAACTGTCCAAACGGGCCAGCGTGTTCAAGACCTGGGGCCCGGATTCGGGGCAGGGCAAGGACGTCGACCACGTCCTCGCCGAGTTCAAAGCCGACTGCGCGAGCGGCTCGCTGCCGAAGGTGTCCTGGATCGTCGCCCCCTACGGCTACTGCGAGCACCCCGAAGCGCGGCCGGTCGACGGCGCCGCGTACACCCAGACCGTGCTGAACGCCTTGTGGGCCAACCCGAAGCTGTGGGAGTCCACTGTGGTCTTCATCAACTACGACGAGAACGACGGCTTCTTCGACCACGTCGCCCCGCCGATCGCGCCGTCCGGCACCGCGGGTGAGTACATCAGCGGGCAGCCGATCGGCCTCGGGGCGCGCGTGCCGATGACCGTGATCTCGCCGTGGAGCCGCGGCGGCTGGGTCAGTTCCGAAGTCACCGACCACACTTCGGTACTCCGGTTCTTGGAGCGCTGGACCGGCGTCGCCGAGCCGAACATCAGCGCGTGGCGCCGCGCACTCTGCGGCGACCTCATGACGTGCTTCGACTTCGGCACCCCGAACACGCAGATCCCGCTCCTGCCGGACACCGCAGCGCTGCGCAAGCAAGCCGACGACACGCAGACGAAGCTGCCGAAGCCCGCCCCGCCCGCCACCGGCGCGCAGCAGGTCCCGGTCCAGGAGACGGGGACCCGGCCCGCCCGCGCGCTCCCCTACCGGCCGCTGGTCACGACGTCGCTGAGCGCCGACCGCAAGATCCTCACCACGACGTTCGCCAACCAGGGCACCGCGGCCGTGCAGCTGATGGCCTACCGCAACGACGGGCAGACCGGCGGCCCGTGGCCCTACGACGTCGCACCCGGGGCGCAGGTCAGCGACACCTGGCGGATCCAGCTCTACGGCGGCGGCAAGTACGGCGTGGCGGTGCACGGGCCCAACCGGTTCCGCTGGGTGCTGGCCGGGGACGCGAACAGCGCCGGCGCGGGCGTCGACGTCCTCGGCGGCTACACCACGGAAAACAAGCTGCGGCTGACCATGCGCAACGGCGGCACGACGACCGTCAAGCTCACGATCACCGCCAACCACTACCGCACCGACGGGCCGTGGGCCTACACCCTCGCCGCCGGGCAGACGGTGACCGACGACTGGAACCCCGTCGCCTACGGGTCCGGCTGGTACGACCTGTCGGCCACGCTCGACGCCGACCCGAAGTTCCTGCGCCGGTTCAGCGGGCACCTCGAAACCGGCGCGCCGAGCATCACCGGCTAGCCGTTCACATCCATGACCGACGTTCAGCCCATTGACGGGCTCCGCCGGGGTCGCCTATAAAGGGAACGTCCGGGTGTACGCCGCAACACCTCCGCTGTCCCCTTTTCCCGGAGGCCACTGGTGTCCCCACGTAGTGCCGTTTTCCTCGGTACCGCAACCGTTTCCGCCGCCGCGCTCGCCCTCGCCCTGACCGGCGGGGTCACCGCGGCGGCGGCCGCGGCGAACCTCTCCGCCACCTTCGCGCGGTCCTCGGTCTGGACCGGCGGCTACGGCGGCGGCTACACGATCGCGAACCGCGGCGACGCGCCCGCCACCGGCTGGACGGTCGAGTTCGACCTGCCGGCCGGCTCGGCGGTGACCGGCTCGTGGAGTTCGGTGAAAACGCAGACCGGGCAGCACTACAAGTTCACGAACGCCGGGTTCAACGGCACGGTCGCCGCCGGCGCCGGCGTGAGCTTCGGCTTCAACGTCTCCGGCGCCGGCGTCCCCACCGGCTGCACGGTCAACGGCGTCGCGTGCGCGGGCGGCGGCCAGGCCACCACCACCCCGACGACGCCCACCACCCCGCCGCCGGCCACGACCACCACTCCCCCGCCCAGCGGCGACACCGTGAACGTCTCGACGGCCGCCCAGTTGCAGGCCGCGCTGGCGAACGCGGCGCCGGGACAGGCGATCAAGCTGGCGGCCGGCACCTACCGCGGCTCCTTCATCACGACGAAACCCGGCACCGCGGCGAAGCCGATCACCCTTTCGGGGCCCGCGAACGCCGTCCTGATCAACGACGGCCCGTCCGGTGACGCGCCCGACTGCCCGGCGCCCACCGCCGGCTGGGATCCGGGCTACGGCCTGTGGTTGTCGGGCGCGCCGTACTGGAACCTCACCGGCTTCACGGTCCAGGAGTCCAAAAAGGGCATCGTCGTCGACGACTCGCCGCACACCACCATCGACGGCGTGACCGTGCACCACATCGACGAAGAGGCGGTCCACTTCCGCCGTTCGTCGGCCGACAGCGTGCTGAAGAACTCCACGATCACCTACACCGGTCTCGTGCAGCCCGGCTACGGCGAGGGCGTCTACCTCGGCTCGGCCAACTCGAACTGGGACTGCCACGGCAACTCCGGCGGCGTCGACCGCGGCGACCGGATCCAGGTGCTGGACAACCACATCGGCCCGTTCATCGCGGCCGAGCCGATCGACGTCAAGGAAGGCACCTTCAACGGGGTCATCCGCGGCAACACCTTCGACGGGCGCGGGATCAGCGGCGAGAACTCGGCCGACTCCTGGATCGACGTCAAGGGCATCGGCTATACGATCGAGAACAACACGGGCACGTTCGCAACGCCCGGCACGTTCGCCAACGGCTACGAGAACCACAACACCAGCACGAGCCCGTCGTTCGACAACGGCTGCGGGAACGTCTGGCGGAACAACAAGTCCGACCTCGGCGGGGTCGGCGCCTACGCGATCAAGATCAGCTCGGTGTCGAAGTGCGCGGCGAACCCGAACGTGGTCTACGCGTCGAACACCGTGACGAACGCCAAGTCGGGCTTGACGAACATCCCGGTCACTCCGTAGCGGTCCCCCTAAAGGTGCATGGCCAGCCAGAGTGCCACCCACGCGGCGGCGGCGATCACCACGCCCGCCGCCGCCGCGAGGAGCACCCGGTGCAGGCCGCGGGCGGGTTTCGCCGGTGTCTCGATGTGGTCCATGGAGTCGATCATGAACCACGCGGGCCGATCACGACACCCCGCGCGCTCGACCGGGCGACCCCTGCGCGGGGTACCCCGGGTGGGAACGGGGGTCAGGGCACGATGGAGTCGACGTACCCGCCGTCGACCCGCACGGCGGCCCCGGTCGTGGCCGAGGCGAACGGGGAACTCAGGTACACCACCAGGTGCGCGATCTCCTCGGGCTCGATCAGCCGCTGCAGCAACGACTGCGGCCGGTACTGCTTCATGAACTCGCGCTGCGCCTCGTCCCACGGGACGTCCTTGCCCACCAGCTGGTACACGAAGTCCTCGACGCCGCCGGTGTGCGTCGGCCCGGCGATCACCGCGTTGACCGTGACGCCGGTGCCCGCCGCGTGCTTGGCGAACCCGCGGGAGACGCCGAGCAACGCCGTCTTCGACACTCCATAGTGGATCATCTCGGCCGGGATCACGATCGCGGAATCGCTGGCGATGTACTGGATCCGGCCCCAGCCGCGTTCGGTCATCCCGGGCAGGTAGGCGCGGGTGAGCCGCACCGCGGCCAGGACGTTGACCTCGAAGTAGTGGCGCCAGTCGGCGTCGGTGATGTCCAGTGGTTCCTGCGCGCCGAAGATGCCGAGGTTGTTGACGAGGATGTCGGCGTCCGGCACCTCCTCGACGACCTGCGCGGCGCCCGCCTCTTCCGAGACGTCGCCCGGCGCCGGGAGGAACTCCGCGTCCGGCAGGTCTTCGCGCAGCCGCGCGATGGCCTTCTGCACGCCGGTTTCGCTCCGGCCGTTGATCGCGACGCGGGCGCCCGCGGCCGCGAGACCCGCCGCGATCGCCGAGCCGATGCCCTGGGTGGACCCGGTGACCAGTGCCGTCTTCCCGCTCAGGTCCACCCGCATCGTTCCCGCCCTCTCTCGCCTCGACGTCCTGTTCCCGGGCCGATTCAAGCACAGCCGCCCGCCGCGCACCGGCTGGAAAACCGGTTGCCCGGCCGAGGTGGCCGCTACACCATCTGCGCATGACTTCCTGCCGCACGCCGCTCCCGCCGACCGCCGCGACCACCGCGCCGGTCCGGCAGCAGCGCCGTCCCCGGAGGCCGATCCCGCCCGCGTTGTGACCGCCGCGCTGCTCGCGGGCCTGGTGGCCGGCTACGGCATCGCGATCCCGGTCGGTGCCGTCGGCACCTACCTGGTCGCGCTCACCGCGCGCACCTCGCTCAAAACCGGCATCGCCGCCGCCCTCGGCGTCGCCACGGCCG
>NZ_JAAGNB010001221.1:0-19393 GCF_010550475.1 Amycolatopsis sp. SID8362 | reverse complement strand
CCGGCGAACCTGCTCCCGGCCCAGCTGGCGGTGCCCCCGCAGCAGGCGCCGACGTCGGTTCCGCCGACCACCACGGCCGCTGTGGTACCCGCGGGGATTCGCTGAACCGATTGACCGAGGCCGCCGCGAGGAAATCCTCCTGGCGGCCTTTGTCGTGCCGGACCGCCCACGGCCCAAGAAACAGCCACTTCACCGGCGGACCGGCAGACTCGGAGCACTGGGCTTGGGTATCGTCACGCCCAGCCACCTGATCTTCTGCACCGGGGAATGATGACCGAGCCGAACGTGAATCCCGAGCAGCCCGGCGCGCGCGATGCCGACCGGCTGGGTCCGCGGCCGCTCGCGCGGCCCGCCGTCGATCCGGCACAGGCCGCCGTGTTCGGGCGGCCGCAGGGTGTCGACGGGGCGTTCGACAAGCTCTACACCCCGCAGCGGGCCAACGGCGTCAACCTCGCGCCGCCCGCGCCCGAGTCACTCGCCGAAGCCTTCCGGCGGCCGCCAGGTGCCGAAGGCGTGCTGCTCGAACGGCCGCGCGAAGCGACCGGTGATCCGAAGCAGGCCGATCCGCCGCTGTGGAACAGCACCAGCGATCCGTGGCGCGATCCCGGCGCCGGCGCGGTGCTGGCCGGGCCCGCGATGGCCGCCGAGGACGAGGAGAAGCCCGCCAAGCGGCCGCCGGGGGCGTTGCTCAGCCTGCCCGAGGTGCTCTTCGGGCGCCGGGTGCAGCCGAAGGCGCTCGCGCTGCTCGGGGTCGTCGCGCTGCTCGTCGGCGCGGCAGGCGGGTTCGTCGGCTGGTGGGTCGGCGACACCGGCACCGAGCTCACCGGGTCCGCCACGATCGCCGAGGCCGAGGCGGCCAAGGAACGCCCGGCCGGTTCGGTCGCCGAGATCGCCAAGCGCGTCGCGCCCGCCGTCGTTTCGCTCGAGGTGTTCAAGCCCGGCGCCGAGTCCGGCGAGCAGGGTTCCGGCGTGATGATCGACCCGCAGGGCTACATCCTCACCAACGAGCACGTGATCGCCTCCGCCGCCGCGGACCCGGGCGTCAAGGTCACCGCGATCTTCGTCGACGGCACCCGCACCGAGGCCAAGCTCGTCGGCGCCGACCAGAAGACCGACCTCGCCGTCGTGAAGGTGAACGTCACCAACCCGACCGTGCTGCAGATCGGCAAGTCCGCGGACCTGCAGGTCGGCGACACCGTGATGGCGATCGGCTCGCCGCTGGCGCTGCAGAACTCCGTCACCGCGGGCATCGTCAGCGCGCTGAACCGGCCGATCACCGCGGGCGGCGACAGCGGCGCCCCGCCGGTCACCTACGAGGCCATCCAGACCGACGCCGCGATCAACCACGGCAACTCGGGCGGCGCGCTCGTCGACGCCACCGGCGCGCTGGTCGGCATCAACTCGTCGATCCGCTCGTCCAGCGCGGACGGCGGCAGCATCGGCATCGGCTTCGCCATCCCGAGCGACTACGCGATCAAGATCGCGAAATCGCTGATCAAGGACGGCAAGGTCCGGCACGCGGACATCGGCATCAACGCGTCCTCGACGGTCGCCGGCTCGTCCACGATGGGCGCGCAGGTGAAGAACGTCGCCCCCGGCGGCCCGGCCGCGAACGCGGGCATCAAGGAGGGCGACGTGATCACGAAGATCGGCTCCCGGCTGGTCCGCGACTCCGCGGAGCTGACGGTCGCGGTCCGCGCGCACGACGTCGGCGAAGTGGTCCCGGTGTCACTGGCCCGCGACGGCGCGAGCTTCGTCGTGGACGTAACCCTGGCTTCCGACTGAGTTCCCGCGTTCGGCCTGCCGGCGCACGGCGGCCTGCGGGTACCCTGGCCGGGTAGGTTCAGCTGCGGAGGTTGACTGGTGTTCGACAGCGTCGGGTGGGGCGAAATCCTCGTCCTCATCATCGCCGGTCTCTTCATCCTCGGCCCGGAACGCCTCCCCGAGGCGGCTTCCTGGCTGGCGAAGAGCGTGAAGAAGGTCCGCGACTTCGCGACCGGCGCCCGTGAACAGCTGCGCGAGGAGATGGGCCCGGAGTTCGACCAGCTCCGCAAGCCCCTCGAAGACTTGCGCGGGCTGCGCAACTTCGACCCCAAGCGCGTGGTGACGCAGCACCTCTTCGACGGTGACGCGGACCCGCTGGGCCTCAAGGGCATCACGAACGGCAGCAACGGGACGAACGGAACCAACGGCACGACGGTCGGCCAGCCCCAGGCGGCGCCGGAACCGCTGAAGCCGGGGGAGCGCCCGCCGATCGACCCGGACGCCACGTAGCCCGCACTTCTCAAGCGCCCTCGGCGGCGCCCGCCGACTTTGCCGGAACCCTGACCCGAGATGTAGTGAATGACTCATTCATGTCGTCCGACGACATGAATGAGTCATTCACTACATTGCAGCCCGCCACGACGCCGCCGATGTGGGTGACCGGTCACGAGGCAATCCCTGCTCCTGACCGAACCCCAGCGCGGCTACTGAGAACCCCCCAATGTGGCCTTGGGGCGCTTGAGGTCAGCGGCCGGCCGGGGTCACGTTCAGCATCATCCCGGCCAGGCCGCGGGCCCGGACCGAGAGCTTCTTCGCCACGTCGCCGAGCACCACCGACGCCGGGGCCTCCGGCTCGGACAGCACGATCGGCGTGCCCGCGTCGCCCTGGGCGACCACGCGCGGGTCCATCGGGACCTGGCCGAGCAGCGGCACCTCGGAGCCGATCGACTTCGTGAGCGAGTCGGCCACCGTCTGGCCGCCGCCGGCGCCGAAGATCTCCAGGCGGGAGCCGTCGGGCTGCTCCAGCCACGACATGTTCTCGATGACGCCCGCCACGCGCTGGCGGGTCTGCAGCGCGATCGCGCCCGCGCGCTCGGCCACCTCGGCCGCCGCCTGCTGGGGCGTCGTGACCACCAGGATCTCCGCGTTCGGGATCAGCTGGGCCACCGAGATCGCGATGTCGCCGGTGCCCGGCGGCAGGTCCAGCAGCAGGATGTCCAGGTCGCCCCAGAACACGTCGGCCAGGAACTGCTGCAGCGCGCGGTGCAGCATCGGGCCGCGCCACACCACCGGCGTGTTGCCCGGGGTGAACATGCCGATCGAGATCACCTTCACGCCGTGGGACTGCGGCGGCATGATCATCGTGTCGACCTTGGTCGGCTTCTCGCGCGCGCCCAGCATGCGGGGGATCGAGTGGCCGTAGATGTCCGCGTCCACGACGCCGACCGACAGCCCGCGCGCGGCCATCGCCGCGGCCAGGTTCACCGTGACCGACGACTTGCCGACGCCGCCCTTGCCCGAGGCCACGCAGTACACGCGGGTCATCGAGCCCGGCTGCGCGAACGGGATCACCGGCTCCGCCGCGTCCCCGCGGAGGGACTTCCGCAGCTCGGAGCGCTGCTCGTCACTCATGACGTCCAGCTCGACGCGCACGTCGACGACGCCGGGGAGCTTCGCGACGGCTTCCTTCGTGTCGTTGGTCAGCGTCGCCTTCAGCGGGCAGCCCGCGACCGTCAGGTAGATCCCGACCGTCACGACACCGTCGTCGCCGACGACCACGTCCTTGACCATCCCCAGGTCCGTGATGGGTTTCCGGATCTCCGGGTCTTGCACGCTCTTCAGCGCGCTGCGGACATCGTCGACGCTGGGGAGCTGCTGCGTACTGGTCACGCCACCCATGTTACGAGCCGGTAGGAGTGCGCGGCTTCCTGGGCTTCGCGTCCAGGTCCTCCCGCAGCCGGTCCAGCTCGCTGCGCAGGTAGTCCCGCGTCGCCACCTCGCCGACCGCCAGCCGCAGCGCCGCCAGCTCCCTGGCCAGGTACTCCGTGTCGGCTTTCGTCTGGGTCGCCCGGTTCCGGTCCTCCTCGAGGGAGACGCGGTCGCGGTCGTCCTGGCGGTTCTGCGCGAGCAGGATCAGCGGCGCCGCGTACGCCGCCTGGGTCGAAAAGGCCAGGTTGAGCAGGATGAACGGGTACGGGTCCCACTGCAGCGAAAGCGCCGTGAGGTTCAGCACGATCCAGACGATCACGATGAGCGTCTGCCAGAACAGGTACTTCCCGGTGCCGAGGAACCGCGCGATCCGCTCGGTGAACCGGCCGAACGAATCGGGGTCGATGTTCAGCCTGAACCGGGTCTGGCCGCGGGGCTGGTCGAGCCGCCGTCCCGGAGTCAGCTCAGGCACGGTGTTCCTCCAAGGTGTCGTGCAGCCCGGTCTCGCGCCAGTCCTCGGGCAGCAGGTGGTCGAGGACGTCGTCGACGGTCACCGCGCCGATCAGGTGGTCCTCGGTGTCGACGACCGGCCCGCAGGTCAGGTTGTACGCCGCGAAGTACCGCGTGACCTCGGCCAGCGAGGCGCCCGGTTTCAGCGGCGGCAGCCCGGTGTCGACGGCGCTGGCCACCAGTTCCGCCGGCGGCTCGCGCAGCAGGCGCTGGAAGTGGACGACGCCGACGTAGCGCCCGGTCGGCGTCGCGGTCGGCGGGCGGCAGACGAACACCATGCTGGCCAGTGCCGGGGGCAGCTCGGGGTTGCGGATGTGGGCCAGCGCCTCCGCGATCGTCGTGTCCGGGGTGAGCACCACCGGCTCCGGCGTCATCAGACCGCCCGCGGTGTCCGACGAGTACTCCAGCAGCCGCTTGACCGGCGCGGACTCCTCCGGCTCCATCAGCTCCAGCAGCCGGCTCTGGTCGGCCGGGGCCAGCTCGGCCAGCAGGTCGGCCGCGTCGTCGGGGTTCATCGCCTCGAGGACGTCGGCGGCGCGCTCCTCGGCCAGATAGGCCAGCAGTTCCTTCTGGTCGTCGTCCGGCAGCTCTTCGATGACGTCGGCGAGGCGCTCGTCGTCCATCGCGTCGGCGACCTCGTGGCGCCGCTTGAGCGGCAGGTCGCGCACGGTCGCGGCGATGTCGGCCGGGCGCATGGTGTCGAACAGCATGAGCAGCTGGCCGGCGCCCTGGGGCTGCGCGCCGAGGTCGGCCAGGCCCAGCCCGGAGACCTCCGGCCACGGCAGCACCTGCATCGCCGAGCGGCGCCGGCCCAGCCCGCTCCGCCGCTCCCGGATGGCCAGCTTGGCCAGCACCCAGTCGCGGGTGCGGGTCGGTTCCATCCCGGCGTCGACGACGGTGATCCGGGTGCCGGACGCGGTGAGCGTGGCGTGCGCGTCGAGCAGCTGGCCGAGCACCAGGACCTCGTTGGGCCGCTGGACGAACTGGCGCATGTTGACCGAGCCGGTGGCGAGCGTCACGGCGGTCGGCTCGATCCCGGTGACCCGCAGCATCGGCACGAAGACGCGCCGCCGCGTGCTCAGCTCGACGACCAGGCCGAGGATCCGCGGCGGCTGCGCGTCCAGCCGCAGCCCCGCGACCAGGTCGCGGACCCGCCCGATCGACTCGCCGTCCGGCCCGAATACCGGCAAGCCGGACAGCTGAGCTGCGAAAACCCTGTTGACCGCGGCCATGGAGCTGACACTATCGGCTGGCCGCCCAGGGGGCGATTTCCGCCACTGTGACGAAGGCCGGGTCGTCGCTGTCCTCGCCGGTCTCGGTGAGCTCCTCGACCATCCAGATCCAGTTCTGCACGGCCCGCACGAGCGTCCAGGCGCGGGCGCGTTCGGCGTCCAGCTCGTGCGAGGCGACGATCAGCGCGAACCGTTCGTCCAGTGTGGACTCGGTGAAGCGGTTCCAGAACAACGGGATGACACCCCACTCGAGGTCGCCCGCCAGCGGCTTGGGGTCGATCACCAGCCACGGCTCGCGCGTGCCGGCGAGGACGTTCTCGAAGTGCAGGTCCTCGTTCACCAGCAGCTCACCCGCGCCCGGGCCCAGCTCGCGGCAGATCGCGACGGCGTCGTCGACCAGCCGCTTCTCGAACGGCTCGCCGAGTTCGGCCCACCGGCGGGGGAGCTCCTCGGCGAGGCGCCCGGCTTCGGTGCGCAGCCGCCGCCGCATCGACGACGGCGCGGGCACGGTGAGCCGCCGCGCGAGGCCGCCGATGAGCGGGATCGCTTCGCGCAGCGGGAGGTCGTCCAGGGTCCGGTCCGGGTCGAGCCGTTCGAGCAGCAGGACGCCGTCCTCGGGCGCGGACTCCAGCAGCAGCACCGCACCCCGACCGGCCCATGTGGACAGTGCGAGCGGCTCGTCGGCCGACTCTTCGTCGCGCCAGCCGAGCTTCAGCACCACCGGCGTGCCATCGGGCAGGCGCGCGGGCTGCGCCACCCCGACGTAGCCGTGCATCGCTTCGCCCTCGAACGCCAGGCCCCACTCGCGCGCGTACCGGGCGGCGAGCCGGGGCAGGCCCGCCAGCCACGGGACGGCCTCGGGGCCGAGCACCCGGGGCGCGCGGGCGGCGAACAGCGGCGGCACGCGAAGATCGGTCACCACCCCAGCCTGGCAGTCCCGTCCAGCGCGTTTCGTCGCGGTCGCGGCGGGCGTACGCTGGGTTTTCAGGGGAAAACGCAACCCCGGGGAGCAGCCATGGTGGTGGAGGTCCTCAGCGCGGTCGTCGTCGCGGGCGGAGCCTGGCTCGCGGCCAGCGTGCGCGTCGTGAAGCAGTACGAACGCGGGCTCGTCTTCCGGTTCGGCCGGGTGCGGGCGAAGGTGCGGGAACCGGGGCTGGCGGTGCTGGTGCCGTTCGCGGACCGGATCCAGAAGGTCAACATGCAGATCGTCACCATGCCGATCCCGGCCCAGGACGGCATCACCCGCGACAACGTCACGGTCCGGGTCGACGCGGTCGTCTACTTCAAGGTCATCGACCCGATCGTCGCGGCGGTCAACGTCCAGGACTACCGGTCGGCGGTCGGCCAGGTCGCGCAGACGTCGCTGCGCTCGATCATCGGCAAGAGCGACCTCGACGACCTGCTCTCCAACCGCGAGCGGCTCAACGAGGGCCTGGAGCTGATGATCGACAGCCCCGCGCTGGACTGGGGCATCCACATCGACCGCGTCGAGATCAAGGACGTCGCGCTGCCGGAGGCGATGAAGCGCTCGATGTCGCGGCAGGCCGAGGCGGAGCGGGAACGACGCGCGCGCGTCATCTCCGCCGACGGCGAGCTGCAGGCGTCGCACAAGCTCGCGCAGGCCGCCAGGACGATGGCCGACACCCCTTCGGCGCTGCAGCTGCGGCTGCTGGAGACCGTCGTGCAGGTGTCGTCGGAAAAGAACTCGACGCTGGTGCTGCCGTTCCCGGTGGAGCTGCTGCGGTTCCTGGACGCCCAGACCCCGAAGCCCGCGCCGCCGGAACCGCCGGCCGAGGCGAAGCCGGAGGTGAACGGCCACGCGACCCCGGCGCCGCGCAGCCCGGGCGACGCGGTCCTGCCGGACTAAGTGAGCTGCCCGTTCGCGCTCAGCACGATCAACGTGGTGAAGAACCCGACCCACAGCGCGACGACGACGTAGCCGACGATCACGGCGGCCGTGGCCAAGCCGCGGCCGCCCGCTTCGCCGCGGTTCGACTTGCTCAGCGCGATGTGGCCCATGACCAGCCCGGCGATCGCCGTGACGCCGGAGCAGAAGCCGAGGATCGAGCAGACCAGCGCGCCGATCGCCAGCGCGTTGTCCTGCCCGCGGGCGACGCGGCCGTACGGCGCGTACTGCGGCGGCGTCACGTACGACGGGTACTGCGCGTACGGCTGCTGCGGGTAGGCGGGCGGCGTGTAGACCGGCTGGCCGGGGGCGGCGTAGGGCGTGCCGGGGATGTGCGCGGCCGGCGTTTCGAACGAGCCGGGCGGCAACGGGCCGGGCTGCTCGGGCGCGGCAGGAGTCTCCGCGACCGTCGTGTCGGCGAGCGTGGCGTCGCCCGCCGGCGGGTCGTACGTCGCCGGCTCGTAGGACGGCGGGTCCGCGGGCGGCGGCGGGTCGTAGGCCACGGTCGGATCGGCGGCCGGACGGTCCTTGTCCCCGGACGGGTCGGTCATGACGGGTCCCCTCGGTGCGTGCGGGAAGCCAAGGCTAGCGCCAGGCGCCCAAGGCGCCGATGCCGATGAAGAAGGCGAACAGCCCGATGTTCAGCGCGACCGCGCAGTAGCCGATGATGATCCCCGCCAGCGCGATGCCCTGGCCGTCGGCGACGCCGCGCTTGGCCTTGCCGTACGCGATGTGGCCCATGATGATGCCCGCGATGCCGACGGCGAAGCACAGGACGAGCCCGAGGATCGAGCAGACCAGCGACCCGACGGCGAGGCCCGAGCCCTCCTGAGGCTGCTGCAACCCGCCGGCGTAGCCCGGGTAGCCGGGGTACTGCGGGTAACCGGGCTGCTGGTAGCCGTACTGCTGCTGGCCGTACGGGTTGTTCGGGTCCTGCGGATACGTCATGGTGCTCCCCTCCGCGCCGCACTCTACGGCGGGAATCGTGAGCGCCCTCATAGCAGGGTCCGGCTTTTCCGGTCATACTCACCGGTAACCCAGCGCCGGGAGCGGCGTCGTATTCCGGAAAGGGAGCCGTGATGGCCCGTCTCGCCCAGACCGCCGGCCTCACCGACGTGCAGTCGGAGATCCTCGCGACCGTCCGCCAGTTCGTGGACAAGGAGGTCATCCCGCACGCGCAGGAGCTCGAGCACTCCGACACCTACCCGGCGGACATCGTCGAGGGCATGAAGGAGATGGGCCTGTTCGGGATCACCATCCCGGAGGAGTACGGCGGGCTCGGCGAGTCGCTGCTGACGTACGCGCTGGTCGTCGAGGAGATCGCGCGCGGCTGGATGAGCGTGTCCGGCGTGATCAACACCCACTTCATCGTGGCGCACATGATCTCCCGCCACGGCACGGAGGCGCAGAAGCAGCACTTCCTCCCGCGGATGGCGACCGGCGAGGTCCGCGGCTCGTTCTCGATGTCGGAGCCCGACCTCGGCTCGGACGTCGCCGCGATCAAGACCCGCGCCCGCAAGAACGGCGACGGCTACGTCATCGACGGCTCGAAGATGTGGCTGACGAACGGCGGCTCGTCCAACCTGATCGCGCTGCTCGTCAAGACGGACGAAGGCGCCGAGAAGGCCCACCAGAACCTGACGACGTTCCTCGTGGAGAAGCCGGAGGGCTTCGGCGAGGTGGCACGGGGCCTGACCATCCCGGG
This sequence comes from Amycolatopsis sp. SID8362, assembly GCF_010550475.1. Lineage (NCBI taxonomy): Bacteria > Bacillati > Actinomycetota > Actinomycetes > Pseudonocardiales > Pseudonocardiaceae > Amycolatopsis > Amycolatopsis sp. SID8362. Next base: position 10,347 of record NZ_JAAGNB010001221.1, on the reverse strand, counting down.
CAAGATCGACAAGATGGGCTACAAGGGCGTCGACACGACCGAAGCGGTCTTCGACGGCTACAAAATCGGCGCGGACATGGTCCTCGGCGAGGCCCCGGGCAAGGGCTTCGCGTACATGATGGACGGCGTCGAGGTCGGCCGCGTGAACGTCGCGGCGCGGGCGTGCGGCATCGCGATCCGCGCGTTCGAGCTGGCGGTGGAGTACGCCCAGCAGCGCAAGACGTTCGGCAAGGCGATCGCCGAGCACCAGGCCGTGGCGTTCAAGCTGGCCGAGATGGCGACCAAGGTCGAAGCAGCCCACCTGATGATGGTGAACGCGGCACGCCTGAAGGATTCGGGCGAGCGCAACGACGTCGAAGCCGGCATGGCCAAGCTGATCGCCTCGGAGTACTGCGCGGAGGTCACGCAGGACGCGTTCCGCATCCACGGCGGCTACGGGTACTCGAAGGAGTACGAGATCGAGCGCCTGATGCGCGAAGCCCCGTTCCTGCTGATCGGCGAGGGCACAAGCGAGATCCAGAAGACGATCATCAGCCGCGGCCTCCTGCGCGAGTACAAGTCCCGTTCCTGAGGCCGCCACTTTCGGCGAGAAAGATGCGTTCGGAGGCCCCATGGACGTAACTTAATCAGGGAAAGTGCGAAGCGACTTGTCGACATGGCCGGGCGCCCGGCCTTTCGGGGTAAGCGGCTCGCACCGTTCGGGTGTTCTTGACAAGATGGACGCCCGAGACCCACGAGTGCGCAGGTGATGATGGTGAGTAGTCCCTTCGGCGGGAACCGGGCGCCCGGCAACCTGCCACGGCTGCCGACTCCGCCGACCGGCTGGCCGATCGGGTCGTACGCGACCTACGGCGAGGCGCAGCAGGCCGTCGACTTCCTCGCCGACAGCGAGTTCTCCGTCTCCGACGTCACCATCGTCGGCGTCGACCTGATGCTCGTCGAACGCGTCATCGGGAAGCTGTCCTGGGGGCGCGTGCTCGGCACCGGCGCCGTGTCCGGTGCGTGGTTCGGCCTGTTCGCGGGGCTGTTGCTGGGGCTGTTCGTCAACCAGGGCTTCGCGCTGCAGCTGCTCACCGGGCTGGTGCTCGGCGTGCTGTCCGGGCTGATGTTCGCCGCCATCGGGTACAGCATGTCGCGGGGGCGGCGGGACTTCTCCTCGGCGAGCCAGCTCGTCGCCGGCCGGTACGACGTGCTGTGCCAGCCGCGTTCCGCCGAACAGGGGCGCGAATTGCTCGCCAAGCTCGCGCTCAAGCCGAACCCCTGAATCGGAACCCCTAAAAACCTCGCCACTACCAGCGAAAAATCACGATTCGGCGCGCGGTGGGCTGAATCGTTACCGATACTGCTTGCGGGGTGTGATCGCCCGGCATAAGTTGTCCGACACCAGTCGGGCGGCCTCGCCCAACCAGCGCGGCCACCCGAGCACTAGCACGTCGGGGTGCTGGCGCGGTTCGCCTCATCGCGTCGCGGTGCCCACCGGGTACCGCGGTAACCGGCGTGCACGCGGGTGAGGAGGCCTTATGGGGAAGAGGATCGGCGCGGGCGAACGGGGACGCTCGCCCGGCCGTGCCGCGGTCCTGCTGGGGGCAGGGGCACTGGTGACCGGTCTGCTGGCCGGTTGCGGATCGGGCGGTGGGCTGAAGATCAACGTCTACTACGCGCCCGAGGACAGCTTCCAGAAAGTCGTCGACAACTGCAACCAGGCGGCGGGCGGGCGCTACGAGATCGTTTACAACAAACTGCAGCGCGGCGCGGACGACCAGCGGCTGCAGATGGCGCGGCGGCTCGCCGCGGGTGACAACGCGATGGACGTCCTCGGCCTCGACGTGACCTGGGTTTCGGAGTTCGCCGAAGCCGGGTGGATCGAGGAGTGGAAGGACCAGAACAAGGCCGAGGCGACGCAGGGCGTCCTGCAGGGACCGCTGGAAACGGCGACCTACGACGGGAAGCTCTACGCGGCCACGAAGAACACCAACGTCCAGCTGCTCTGGTACGACGACCGGATCACGCCGACGCCGCCGAAGACGTGGCAGGAGATGATCGCGAAGTCGAAGGAGCTGAAGGCGCAGGGCAAGCCCTACAGCATCGTCTTCACCGGCGCGCAGTACGAAGGCCTCGTCGTCTTCTACAACACGCTGGTCAACTCGATGGGCGGGCACATCGTCTCCGACGACGGCAAGTCCGTCGTGATGGACGACGGCGCCGTGCAGGCGCTGGCCCTGCTCAAGGAGGTCGCGTCGTCGGGCATCACCGACCCGTCGCTGACCAACTCGAAGGAGGACGACGTCCGGCAGGCGTTCCAGCGCGGTGACGCCGCGTTCGAGCTCAACTGGCCGTTCGTCTACGCCTCCTACGCCAAGGACAAGCCGCAGGACGTCTCGCACATGAAGTGGGCCGTCTACCCCGAGGCGAAGGCCGGCACGCCGGCCAAGACCACGATCGGTGGCTACGACCTGGCCGTCAGCTCGCTGTCGGCGCACAAGCCCGAGGCGTTCGAAGCGGCGCTGTGCCTGCGCAACGCGGAGAACCAGAAGTTCTCGGCGATCAACGACGGCGTCCCGCCGACCATCGAATCGGTGTACCACAACGACACGCCGCTCGACCCGTCGAAGCCGGCGAGCGCCGACAACCCGAACATGGCGCTGAAGTACCCGATGCGCGACTCGATCATCGACGCCATCAAGGACTCGGCGGTGCGGCCGCTGACCCCGGCGTACCAGAACATGTCGACCGTGATGTCGAAAGTCCTTTCCCCGCCCGGTGAAATCGACCCGAAGGCCACCGCGGACAAGCTTCGCGAGCAGCTCAACGACGCGCTCCAGTCGAAGGGAGTGATCCCGTGACCGTCCAGGACCCGACCGCGGCGGGGGCCACCGCCGCCCAGGAACCCGTGTCCCACAAGAAGGGCAAACCCGCGCTCTCCGAAGGGAAGAAGGCCGAACGGCGGCTCGGGCTCTGGCTGTGCGCGCCCGCGTTCATCGTGATGATCGCGGTCACCGGCTACCCGATCCTCTACTCGATCTGGCTGTCGCTGCAGCGCTACGACCTCCGGTTCCCGGCGCAGCAGGAGTTCGTCGGCTTCGACAACTACGGGGCCGTGCTGTCCAATTCGTACTGGTGGACCGCGTTCGGCACCACGATGTTCCTCACCGTGGTGTCGGTGGCGATCGAGTTCGTCCTCGGCATGGCGCTGGCGCTGGTGATGCACCGGACGCTCGTCGGACGCGGGCTGGTGCGCACGGTCGCGCTGATCCCGTACGGCATCGTCACGGTCGTCGCGGCGTTCTCGTGGTACTACGCGTGGACGCCGAAGACCGGCTACCTGGCGAACTGGCTGGCCGCCGACGCGGCACCGCTCACCCAGCAGTGGCCGTCGCTGTTCATCATCATCGGCGCCGAGGTGTGGAAGACCACGCCGTTCATGGCGCTGCTGCTGATGGCGGGCCTGGCACTGGTGCCGGACGACCTGCTCAAGGCCGCTGCGATGGACGGCGCGAGCGCGTGGCAGCGGTTCACCAAGGTGATGCTGCCGGTGATGAAGCCGGCGATCCTGGTGGCGCTGCTGTTCCGCACGCTGGACGCGTTCCGCATCTTCGACAACATCTACGTGCTCACCTCGGGCGCGCAGGACACCGGGTCGGTTTCCATGCAGACCTACAACAACCTGGTCAAGGGGCTCAACCTCGGGATCGGGTCGACGATGGCGGTGCTGATCTTCATCACCGTGGCGATCATCGCCTTCATCTTCATCAAGGTGTTCGGCACGGCCGCACCTGGCTCGGACGACGGGGGTAAGCGCTGATGGTGATGGGAACCGTCACGACGGGCCGCAAGCTTCGCTGGGGCCTGGTCGACATCCTCGTGCTGGTGTTCGCGCTGGTGCCGGTGCTCTGGGTGGTTTCGCTGTCGTTCAAGACCAAGGACACGCTGACCGACGGGTACTTCATCCCGCAGTCGTGGACCTGGCAGAACTACGCGGACATCTTCCAGACCTCGGAGTTCCTGCTGGCGCTGGTCAACTCCATCGGCATCGCGGTCATCTCGACGGTGATCGCGGTGGTGCTGGGCACGATGGCCGCGTACGCGATCGCGCGGCTGGAGTTCCCCGGCAAGCAGCTGCTGGTCGGGCTTTCGCTGCTGATCGCGATGTTCCCGCAGGTGTCGCTGGTGACGCCGCTGTTCAACATCGAGCGGAACCTGGCGCTGTTCGACACGTGGCCGGGGCTGATCCTGCCCTACATCACGTTCGCGCTGCCGCTGTCGATCTACACGCTGTCGGCGTTCTTCCGGGAAATCCCGTGGGAGCTGGAAAAAGCGGCCAAGATGGACGGCGCGACGCCGGCACAGGCCTTCCGGAAGGTGATCGCGCCGCTGGCCGCGCCGGGCGTGTTCACCACCGCGATCCTGGTGTTCATCTTCTGCTGGAACGACTTCCTGTTCGCCATCTCGCTGACGTCGACCACGGCGTCGCGCACGGTGCCGGCCGCGCTGTCGTTCTTCACCGGGTCCTCGCAGTTCGAGGACCCGACCGGGCAGGTGAGCGCGGCCGCGGTCGTGATCACCATCCCGATCATTGTGTTCGTGTTGTTCTTCCAGCGTCGCATCGTGGCGGGGCTGACGTCCGGTGCGGTGAAGGGGTAGCGCTATGGCAGAGATCGTGCTCGACAAGGTGTCGAAGAAGTACCCCGACGGCGCCCTCGCCGTGTCCGAAGTGGACATCACCATCGCCGACGGCGAGTTCATCATCCTGGTCGGCCCGTCCGGCTGCGGGAAGTCGACGACGCTGAACATGGTGGCGGGCCTGGAGGACATCTCCTCGGGCGAGCTGCGCATCGACGGCAAGCGCGTCAACGAGAAGGCCCCGAAGGACCGGGACATCGCGATGGTGTTCCAGTCCTACGCGCTCTACCCGCACATGAGCGTGCGGGAGAACATGGCCTTCCCGCTGCGGCTGGCCAAAGTGGACGACAAGACGGTGCGGGCGAAGGTCGAAGAGGCGGCGACGATCCTCGACCTGACCGCGCACCTGGACCGCAAGCCGGCCAACCTCTCCGGTGGCCAGCGCCAGCGCGTCGCGATGGGCCGGGCGATCGTCCGCAGCCCCAAGGCGTTCCTGATGGACGAGCCGCTGTCCAACCTGGACGCCAAGCTGCGCGGCCAGATGCGGACGTCGGTGTCGAAGATCCAGAAGCAGCTCGGCACCACGACGCTGTACGTGACGCACGACCAGACCGAGGCCATGACACTGGGCGACCGGGTCGTGGTGCTGCGGGCCGGGTACGTGCAGCAGATCGGCTCGCCGCAGTTCCTCTACGACAACCCGGCGAACCTGTTCGTGGCCGGGTTCATCGGCTCGCCGTCGATGAACTTCGTCCCGGCGACGCTGGAGAACAACGAGCTGCGCAGCGCGCTGGGCACGACGCCGTTGACCGACCGCGTCCGCCGGCTGGTGGAGCGGGCCGACGCCCCGCGCGAGCTGATCGTCGGCATCCGGCCGGAGCACTTCGAGGACGCCGCCCTGGTCGCCGACAAGAGCGGCGGCGGGACGTTCACCGCGCACATCGACGTGCTCGAGTCGATGGGCTCGGAGAAGTTCGCCCACTTCACGGTGGAGGGCGAAACGGCGACGTCCGAGGAACTGGCGGAACTGGCCGCGGACAGCGGCTCGTCCGATGTCCCGGGCGCGGAGTCCCAGATCGTGGCCCGCCTGTCGGCCGAGTCGGCGGCGACGGAGAACGCGGACCTCGAGGTCTGGTACGACGCGGACAAGATCAAGCTGTTCGACCCCTCGAACGGCAAGAACCTCACCTACGAGGACTGAGCCGCAAGTCCGTGAAGGCCTCCTTACCGGGCATTAAAGCCGGTAAGGAGGCCTTCACGGCTTTCAGGGCGTCGGGAGGCGGGGGAGGATCGACGTCGCGGCGGTGCGGGCCAGTGCGCAGGTGGCGTCGTTGGCCGTGCCCGCCGTTTCGACCACGCTGATCTCCGCCAGCTCACGGCGGCCCGGCAGGCCCGGCGCCGGCTGGGTGGTGTCGACCAGGCAGAACGCGCCCGCGGTGCGGACCCGGGCCGGGCGGCCGCCGAGGGTTTCCGGTGGGGCGGACGGCGGCGTCGTCTCCACCGTCAGCGCGAGGCTGACCTTGCCGCGGATGCAGCTGTGCCCGGACAGGCCGGTCGTCGGCCGGCTGCCCGGGCCGGCAGCGGCGTCGAGGTCGTGGCTGTCGAGCAGCACGCACGGCGCCACCCGCCCCCACGAGCGGTCCGGGAACGTCAGCCTGCCGACCTTGCCCGCAGTGATGGCGGTCAGCGCCGAGCCGACGGTGGCGTCCGCGACGCCGCAGCGCGCGGCCTGGTCGGTCGCGGTGTCGGTGACCGTCAGGTCGATCCGGTTGCCGTCGGCGAAGGTGATCGCGCGGGTGCACGCGCTGCGGTCGTTGAACATCGACTGCTGGACCGCCACGCCGTCGGGCACCGGGCCGGGGTAGTCGTACGGCTTGATGTTCGGGTCGGAGTCGAACGCCAGCGGCCCGAGCCGGATCGTCTGCGCGCCGCGCGCGGCCTGGCAGGACTCGAACGTCGGCACGGCGACCGCGCCGGGCGCGACGGCGGCGACGTTCAGGAGGCTGCAGTAGTCGACCGTGCCGAAGTCGCCGAGCGCGGCGGACGCCGTCAGCGGCGACGGGCCGGACTGGTCGGGCGCCGCCGCCTGCGTCGTCGAGCACGCCGCGGTGAGCAGGGCGCAGAACATCGCGACGGCCAAGCTTTTCGAACGCGGGTACACGGGGTGCAAGTATCACCACATCGGCCGGAAAAACCAGCCCTGACGGGGACATCTCTCAGTGTTTTCGGCACCACCGGCGGCAAACCCGCAGTTCAGGCGGATTCGCCGCCGGACGACCGGGATTTCCCGGACTTACGAATGTTTTTCGGCTTTACCGTCCCCTAAGGGAGCTGTCCTTCCCGCGAGCGATGCGGCGGCGGGTGGCGCGGTGGTGAAGTGGGTTCATCGGAACTTCGAGGAAAAGGAAACGACGATGAGCGCACCGGTCACCCGCCGCCTGTCCCGCCCCCGCCACGGCCGCATGCTCGGCGGCGTCTGCGCGGGCCTCGCCCAGCGCTGGGGCATGAAGCCCGGCACCGTCCGGCTGCTGGCCGTGCTGTCCTGCCTGCTGCCCGGGCCGCAGTTCGTGGCCTACCTGATCCTGTGGGCGGTCATCCCGTCCGAGTGACCGAAGTCCTCACGGGCGCCAGCAGGACATCGCTTCGTCCACCTCGTCCACCCCGAGCGGCGGCCGGGGCAGCTTCGACGGCTTCCCCGGCTCGGCGCGCAGGCCGTCGAGCAGCATCGCGAGGCAGCGGCGCCACAGGTCCGGCTCCACCGCGGACGTGAACTCGATCGCCGAGCCGATCATCATGTGCAGCAGGGGGATGTCGGTCGGGGAGAAGTCGGCGCGCAGGCCGCCCGCCTCCTGGGCCCGTTCGACGAGCCGTGTGATCAACGGCACCATGCGGGCTTTCTCTTCGGCGACGTGCTCGTGGCCGAACTTGTTGGACAGCATGATCTCGCGCAGGCCGCGGTCGCCCGAGTGAAGCTCGATCGACTTCCAGGTGAAGTCCACGAACGCCTGCCACGCGTCTTCGGCCTTCAGCGCTTCCTCGGCGAGATCGCCGATTTCCTCCATGCGCTCGGCGAACATGGCCTCGACCAGGTGTTCCTTGCTGGGGAACCGGCGGTAGACGGTGCCGACGCCGAGGCCGGCGTGGTGCGCGATGTCGTCCAGCGTGGCTTCGAGCCCGCGCTGGCCGAACACCACGCGGGCCGACGCCAGGATGCGACGGCGGTTGAGTTCAGCGTCACGCCGCAGCGGCCGCGCCGGTGCGGCGGGACCAGGGTCCCGTGCCATACCGGCCAGTCTAACGCGTCAAGTAGAGGCACCATCTCCGGTTTGTGTGTACCTTGGGTCGCGTAAGGGGAGATACCTACTCCACATAGCTTCCTGATCACGCCCAGTGAGGGGACACCCATGTCCGAATCCACTCTCGCCGTCGCGCCGCCGGGGGACGCGCGCGCCGCCGAGAACCCCCACCACAGCCGGAGATGGCTGATCCTGGTGATGATCGGCATCGCGCAGCTGATGGTCGTGCTGGACGCGACGGTCGTGAACATCGCGCTGCCGTCCGCCCAGGTCGACCTGGGGTTCTCCAACGACGCGCGCCAGTGGGTCGTCACCGCGTACGCGCTCGCGTTCGGCAGCCTGCTGCTGCTCGGCGGGCGGCTCGCGGACCTCTTCGGCCGCAAGAACGCGTTCCTGGTCGGCCTCGCCGGCTTCGCCGCGGTGTCCGCGCTCGGGGGCGCGGCCGCCAACATCGAGATGCTGCTCATCGCGCGCGCGGCACAGGGCGTGTTCGGCGCGCTGCTCGCGCCGGCCGCGCTTTCGCTGCTGACGACGACGTTCACCGACCCGAAGGAGCGCGGTCGCGCGTTCGGCGTCTTCGGTGCCATCGGCGGTGGCGGCGCGGCGATCGGCCTGCTGCTCGGCGGCGTGCTGACCGAGTACCTCGACTGGCGCTGGTGCATGTTCGTCAACATCATCTTCGCCGTCGTGGCCTTCATCGGCGGCTCGATCCTGCTGCGCCGCCAGGAGTCCGACGGCCCGCGCCCGAAGCTCGACCTGCCCGGCACGATCACGGCGTCCGCGGGTCTGTTCGCCCTGGTCTACGGCTTCGCGAACGCCGAGTCGGACTCGTGGTCGGCGGTCTCGGTGTGGGGCTTCCTCGCCGCCGGCGTGGTGCTGCTGGGCGCGTTCGTGTGGCTGCAGCAGCGCGTCTCGCACCCGCTGCTCCCGCTGCGCGTGCTGCTCGACCGCAACCGCGGCGGCTCGTACCTGGCGATGTTCCTGCTCGCCATCGGCATGTTCGCGATCTTCCTGTTCCTGACGTTCTACGTGCAGCAGAACCTGAAGTTCACGCCGATCGAGAGCGGCGTCGGCTTCCTGCCGATGGTCGCGACGCTGATGCTGGCCGCCACCACCGCGACGGCCGTGCTGCTGCCGCGCTTCGGCCCGCGGCCGCTGGTCCCGACCGGCATGGCGATCGCCGCCGTCGGCCTGTTCTGGCTGAGCGGCATCGGCCTCGACAGCACCTACACCTCCGGCGTGCTCGGCCCGCTGCTGGTGATGGGCTTCGGCATCGGCCTGGCGATGGCGCCGGCGATGAGCGTCGCGACCTTCGGCGTCGAGGCGCACGACGCGGGTGTCGCGTCGGCGGCGGTCAACACGATGCAGCAGGTCGGCGGTTCGATCGGCACGGCGCTGCTGTCGACGCTGGCGGGCAACGCGGCCACGGCGTACCTCGCGGGCAAGGTCCCGACCCCGCAGCTGGTGGCCGAGGCGTCGATCGAGAGCTACACGACGGCGTTCACCTGGGCGGCCGTGATCTTCGCGGCCGGTGCGGTGCTCAGCGGCCTGCTGCTGCGCCCGGGCGTCCCGAAGGGCGAAGCCGCTCCCGGCGCCGTCCACATGTGAGACCCGCCGGCGCGGGCCTTCGGGGGGCCCGCGCCGGCGGCGCGTCAGGTGACCAGGCCGTGGCGGTAGGCGTAGACGACCGCCTGCACCCGGTCGCGGAGGTCGAGCTTGGTGAGGATCCGCGAGACGAACGTCTTCACGGTTTCCGGGCTGATGAACAGCTTCGCGGCGATTTCGGCGTTCGAGAGGCCGTCCGCGATCAGGCGGAGCACCTCCAGTTCGCGCGGGGTCAGCGGGTGCTCGGGCGCGGTGCCGGCCGGCCGGATCCGGGCGGCGTGCCGTCCCACCAGCCGGCGCGTCACCTCCGGGTCGAGCAGCGCCGCGCCGGTGGCGACGGTCCGGATGCCGTGCAGCAGGTGCTCCGGCGGCGCGTCCTTGAGCAGGAACCCGCTGGCGCCCGCGCGCAGGGCTTCGTAGACGTACTCGTCGAGGTTGAACGTCGTCAGCACGAGCACCTTGACCGGATGCGCGACGCCGGGCCCGGCCAGCAGCCGGGTGGCTTCGATGCCGTCGAGCACCGGCATGCGCACGTCCATCACCACGACGTCCGGGCGCAGCCGGCCGGCGAGCTCGACGGCGGTCTTCCCGTCGCCGCACTCGCCGGCCACCTCGAAGTCCGGCTGCGCGCCGATGATCGTCACCAGCCCGGTGCGGATCAGCATCTGGTCGTCGCAGACCAGGACCCGGATCGGCGCGGTCACGCCCGGGCCCCGGTGGGGATCCGGGCGCGCACGACGAACGCGGCGCCGTGCGGGCCCGCGCTGAAGTCGCCGCCCAGGACGCCGACCCGTTCGCGGAGCCCGGCCAGGCCGCGCCCGCTCCC
>NZ_JAAGNB010001166.1:0-8503 GCF_010550475.1 Amycolatopsis sp. SID8362 | reverse complement strand
GGGCGCCGGCCACGTGTCTGCGGGCACCGCCGACGTGGTGGCGCGGCTGGTGGGTTCGCTCCCGGTGGTGGTCGCGTCGCGGACCGGCGCGGGACCGACGCTGCGCTCGACGTACGGCTTCCACGGCTCGGAGTCCAGCCTGATCGCGATGGGCGCGACGATGGCGGGCTGGCTGGACGCGCGCAAGTCCCGGATCCTGCTGCACACGCTGCTCGCTTCCGGCGCCGGACGCGACGAGATCGAGCGCGAGTTCCGCCGGCGCGGCGACCTGGACTGACTGCTTTCAGTCCAGGACCGGGCCGCCCAGCGGGTCGAGGTGGTACGGGCGCATCGCGCGGCCCGCGTCGCGGTAGACGTGGACCGAGATCGCCGGGTCCGGGCCGTCGTTGCGCACCTCGTGCACGTACCCCGGGCCGAACACCCGCGACTGCCCCGCCGCGAGGGCGTGCAGCTCGGTGACCGCGCGGCCGCCCGGGGCCCGGCGCGCCACCGCCTCCGTCAGGTGGCCGCTGACCACGGTGAACGCGCCGCTGGCGAACGCGTGGTCGTGCAGGTCGGTGTGCTGGCCGGGCAGCCAGCTCATCAGCCAGACCTCCTGCCGCTCGTCCTGCTCGACGAGCGCGGCGAAGCGCTCGTCGGGGTCGTAGCGCAGCAAGTGCTTCCAGCGGTCGCGGTCGGCGGCGACCTCCAGCGCGACGCGCACCGGGTGGCGCAGCGCGGGGTTTTCGGGACGCAGCAGGGTGTTGTCCGGAACGGCGAACATGGGTGTCCTCACGGAAGAAAAGGGTGTCGAGCTGGGCCGGGGCTGGGGTTCACCGACAACAGCGACACGCGCACACGACGGCGCGGTGGCCCATGAGGCCCCGCGGCTCAGTCATTTCGTGCGCGAACATGCGACCAGAGTCGCAGCCCCTCCCCGCCCGGTCAAGGTCTCCCACCTGCCGGGAGATCAGGACCACTCGTGCTTCTGCGACCGCCCGAGCAGCTCGGCCCCCGCCTGCCGCGGGTCGACGCCCTCGTGGCAGACGCGGTGCATCGCGTCGGTGATCGGCATGTCGACCCCGACGCTGCGCGCGAGCGCCCGGATCGACGAGCAGGACATGACGCCCTCGGCGACCTGCCCGCCGGCCGCCGCCTGCGCCTGTTCGAGGGTCTCGCCGCGGCCGAGGCGCTCGCCGAACGTCCGGTTGCGCGAAAGCGGCGACGAGCAGGTCGCGACCAGGTCGCCGACGCCGGCGAGCCCGGCGAACGTCAGCGGGTCCGCGCCCAGCTTCGCGCCGAGCCGGGCCATCTCGGCGAGGCCGCGCGTGATGAGCGTCGCCATCGTGTTGGTGCCCAGGCCCAGCCCGGCGGCCATGCCGGTGCTGAGCGCGATCACGTTCTTGCACGCGCCGCCGAGCTCGCAGCCGACGACGTCGGTGTTGGTGTACGGCCGGAAGTAGGAGTTGGCGCAGGCGCGCTGGATCGCGACGGCGCGCTCGTGGTCGGCGCAGGCCAGCACGGAAGCGGACGGCTGCCCGGCGGCGATCTCCTTGGCCAGGTTCGGCCCGGTGACGACGACGACCTGGCCGGCGTCGATCCCGACGATCTCGCCGATCACCTCGCTCATCCGCTTGAGCGTGCCGAGTTCGACACCCTTCGCGAGGCTGACGAGGATCGCGTCCGGCGGCAGCAGATCGCGCCACGACGTCAGGTTGGCGCGCAAGCTCTGGCTGGGCACGGCGAGCACGACGGCTTCGGCGCCTTCGAGCGCCTTGGCCGCGTCGCTGGTCGCGGTGATGTTTTCCGGCAGGCCGACCCCGGGCAGGTACGCGCTGTTGGCGTGCCGCTCGCGGACGTCCTCGGCGACCTCTTCCCGGCGCGCCCACATGGTGACGTCGCGGCCGGCGTCCCCGAGCACCTTCGCGAAGGCGGTGCCCCACGACCCGGCCCCGAGCACGGTGACCCGCTGCACGTCGGCGCGCATCAGGCGGATTCCCCCGGCTTCTCCGACGGCGGTTCTTCGTCGCGGACCTCGGCGAGCAGCCGGGTCACCTCGTCCATCATGACCTTGGTGACCTCACGCAGCTTCGACGCGCTGCGGACGCTGCCTTCGCGGTAGGCCGACAGGTCGAGCGGGTCGCCGACGCGGTGGGTGATGGTCTTGCGCGGGAACGGCTTGAACTTCTTGGTGTAGCCGTTGAAGAGCTGGCTGGTGCCCCAGCGCGCGATGGGGATCACGGGCACGTCGTTCTGGATCGCGAGCCGCGCGGCGCCGGTGAAGGACTCCTTCGGCCAGCCGGCCGGGTCCTTGGTGATGGTGCCCTCGGGGTAGATCACGACGATCTTGCCCGCCTGCAGCGCCTCGTGCGCGGCCTTGAGACTGTCCCCGGCGGCGGCCGACCCGCGCGAAACGGGGATCTGCCCGGAGCCGACGAAGATCTTCCCGAAGATCGGCGTCCGCGTCAGGCTCTCCTTGCCGAGGAACCGCGGCACCCGCTTCGCCCGGTGCACGAAGACGGCGTCGACGACCGGGTCGAGGTGCGAGATGTGGTTCAGCACGAGCAGCGCGGGCCCCTGCCGCGGAACTTTTTCGTCCCCGATGTAGACCCGCCGCGCGATCCCGGTGACCGGGTAGAACAGTACGGCGGCGAGCCCCACCCAGAAGCCACCCTTTTCACGCCGGGCCACGATCTCCTCCTCCACGTCTCACGTCCGGTGCTGATCCTGCCGCGCCGGGGTCGGAGCAGTCCAGGGAGGGTGCGTTCGGACGGCGGCGAGACGGTCCGGGCAGGCTGGGCGCCCTGGTCCGGGGCCGGAGGCGAGGGTTTCAATCCACCGCAGCCCCACCCACCACCCCCAAGTTGTCCACAACCGCCGTCACCTGTGGACAACCCACCCCGCCGCCCACCACCCGCCCCGCCTTTCCGGTAAAGATGGACACGTGGACGTAGACCTGGTCGTGCCGATGAAACACCCCCGCGACGGCAAGTCGCGGCTGCGTGGCGCGGTCGGACCGGACCACCACCGCGCCCTGGTACTGGCCCTCGCCGCCGACACGCTCGCCGCCGTCGTCTCGGCCGGGCAGGTTCGGCGGGTCCTGCTCGTCGCCGCCGACCCGGAAGCCGTCGCAGAACTCGCGGAGCTCGGCGTCGAAATCACCCGCGAACCCCCGCACGGAGGTCTCAACGAAGCGTTCCGCCACGGCGAAGCCCAGCTCCGCAGGGACGACCCCGCCGCCGTCGTGGGTGCCCTCCAAGCCGATCTCCCGGCTCTCCGCGCCGGCGACCTGACCGCGGCGATCACCGAAGCGGCCGGTCGGCGGGCCTTCGTCGCCGATCGGCAGGGCACCGGGACCACGCTCCTGCTCTCCGCGCCGGGCGCCGCCCTCGACCCGCGGTTCGGGCTGGGTTCGGCGGCCGCGCACCGCCGCTCCGGGGCCGTCCCGCTGAAGGCGCCGCTCGCCACCCTCCGCAGTGACGTCGACACCGCGGACGATCTTGCCCACGTCCGCGCGCTGGGTGTCGGAAAACACACGGCGGAAGCGATTGCAGCAGCGCGCTGAGCTGTTCATCTGACCTTCACCGCGCCCTGCGCAATTCCGCGTGGCTTGGTGAAGAATGGGGTCCGTGAGCACAGACGACGGCGGCACGCCCGCACCGCGGAGGCGACGGAACCCGGCAAGCGGATCTTCGGAGACGGCGAAGAAAACCACCAGCCGGGCGGGCACGGCCAAGAAGGTCCCGTCGAAGGCCACCGCGCGCGACACCGCCGCCCGCGCCACCGCCGGGAAGCCCCGGGTCCGCAAGGCCACCCCGGCGACCACCCGCCGCCGCAGCGCCTCGCAGGGAAACGGGCGCAACGCCGAGGAGTTCCGTTCGGTGCCGTCCGCGCCGCCGGCGGTCACCGTCGCGCCGGCCGCCGTCGAGACGCTGCCGGACGACCGGTACTTCAACCGCGAGCTGTCGTGGCAGGACTTCAACGCGCGCGTGCTCGCGCTGGCCGAGGACGAGTCGCAGCCGCTGCTGGAGCGGACGAAGTTCCTCGCCATCTTCGCGTCCAATCTGGACGAGTTCTACATGGTCCGCGTCGCCGGCCTGAAGCGCCGCGACGAGACCGGCCTCCTGGTGCGCAGCGCGGACGGGCTCACCCCGCGCGAGCAGCTCGGCTACATCGCCAAGCGCAACCAGGACCTGGTCGAGCGCCAGACCGGCGCCTTCGAGAAGCACCTGCGCCCGCAGCTGGCCGAGCACGACATCCACATCGTCGGCTGGGCCGACCTGTCCGGCGCCGACCAGCTGCGGCTGTCCAGCTACTTCTCCGAGCAGATCTTCCCGGTGCTGACGCCGCTGGCCGTCGACCCGGCGCACCCCTTCCCGTACATCTCCGGCCTCTCGCTCAACCTCGCGGTCACGGTCCGCGACCCGGAGGGCGGCACCGAGCGCTTCGCCAGGGTGAAGGTGCCGAGCAACGTGCCGCGGCTGATGCGCGTCGAAACCGACCGCGCCAGCCGCACCGCCACCTTCCTGCCGCTCGAAGAGCTCATCGCCGCGCACCTCGGCGAGCTGTTCACCGGCATGGACGTCACCGAGCACCACGTCTTCCGCGTCACCCGCAACGCCGACTTCGAGGTCGACGAAGACCGCGACGAAGACCTGCTCCAGGCCCTCGAGCGCGAGCTGGCGCAGCGCCGGTTCGGCCCGCCGGTCCGCCTCGAGGTCGCGCAGGACATGAGCGAGCACATGCTCGAGCTGCTGCTGCGCGAGCTGGACGTCGACCCGGCGGACGTCGTCGAGGTGCCCGGCCTGCTCGACCTGACCTGCCTGCACCAGCTGTCCGGTGTGGACCGCAAGGAGCTGAAGGACCGGCCGTTCGTGCCAGCGACGCACCCGGCGTTCGGCGAGCGCGAGACGCCGAAGAGCGTCTTCGCCACGCTGCGCGAGGGCGACGTGCTGGTGCACCACCCGTACGACTCGTTCTCCACCAGCGTCCAGCGGTTCATCGAGCAGGCGGCGGCCGACTCGAAGGTGCTCGCGATCAAGCAGACGCTGTACCGGACCTCGGGCGACTCCCCGATCGTCGACGCGCTGATCGACGCGGCGGAGGCGGGCAAGCAGGTCGTCGCGCTGGTCGAGATCAAGGCGCGGTTCGACGAGCAGGCCAACATCACCTGGGCACGGACGCTGGAACGCGCGGGCGTCCACGTCGTGTACGGCCTGGTCGGGCTGAAGACGCACTGCAAGGTGTCGATGATCGTGCGCCAGGAGGGCTCGACGATCCGGCGCTACTGCCACATCGGCACCGGCAACTACAACCCGAAGACCGCGCGGCTCTACGAGGACATCGGCCTGTTCACCGCCGACCCGAGCATCGGCGCGGACGTCACCGACCTGTTCAACGTGCTCACCGGCTACTCCCGCCAGGACACCTACCGGACGATCCTCACGTCGCCGCACGGCATCCGCCGGGGCATCGTCCGCGCGATCGGCGAAGAGATCGAGCTGGCGCGGGCCGGGCAGCAGGCCGGGATCCGGATCAAGTGCAACTCGCTGGTCGACGAGCAGGTCATCGACGCGCTCTACCACGCGTCGCAGGCCGGGGTGCCGGTCGAGATCGTGGTGCGCGGGATCTGCACGCTGAAGCCCGGCGTCGAAGGGCTGTCGGAGAACATCCACGTCCGGTCGATCCTGGGCCGGTTCCTGGAGCACTCGCGGGTCTTCCACTTCCGCGCGGGCGGCACGCACTGGATCGGCAGCGCGGACATGATGCACCGCAACCTGGACCGGCGGATCGAGGCGCTGGTGCGGGTGAAGGACCCGAAGCTGACCCGGCAGCTCGACGACATCTTCGACTCGGCGCTCGACCCGGCGACGCGCTGCTGGGTGCTGACCGACAGCGGCGAGTGGGCGCCGTTCCCGGCGGACGGCTCGCGGGTGCGTGACCACCAGCTGGAGCTGGCGAAGCTGCACGGGGCCGCCGGATGACCCACGAGGTACGGGCGGCCGGCGCGGTGCTGTGGCGCGTCGCCGGCGGGGTGACCGAGGTCGCCCTGGTCCACCGCCCGCGGTACGACGACTGGTCGCTGCCGAAGGGAAAGCTCGACGCGGGCGAGACGAGCGCGGAGGCCGCCGTCCGCGAAGTGCGCGAAGAGACCGGGTTCGCCGCGGTCCTGGGCCGCTACGTGGCACGCACGACCTACGCGGTGCCGTCGCGCACCGGGTCCGGGACGGTGCCGAAGACGGTCGACTACTTCGCCGCCGAAGCGGTGTCCGGCGAGTTCGCGGCGAACGACGAGGTCGACGAGCTGCGCTGGCTCGAACCGCGGGCGGCGGAGAAGCTGCTGACGCGGCCGGCGGACGTGCGCGTGCTGCGGGCGTTCTGCGAGCTGCCCGTCGGCTTGTCGACGGTGTTGCTGGTGCGGCACGCGAAGGCGGGCAAGCGCGACGAGTGGACCGGCGACGACGACCTGCGCCCGCTGTCGGAAGCGGGTGTGCGGCAGGCGGCCGCGCTCCGGCGCGTGCTGGCGCTGTTCGGGCCCGACCGGGTGCTGTCCGCGCCGCGGCTGCGGTGCGTGCAGACGGTGCACGGGGTCGCGGACGACGTCGGCGCCGAAGTCCGGCACGAACCGCTGTTCTCCGAAGAGGGCTACTGGCCGGACCCCGTGCTCGGGGTGGCGCGGCTGCTGGCCGTGGCGGGCGACGGCGGGACGCCGGTGGTGTCCAGCCAGGGCGGGGTGATCCCGGACCTGGTGAGCGCGCTGGCCGACCGCGACGGCGTGGAGCTTTCCGCCGCGCGCGGCGGGGTCGTGCCCAGCAAGAAGGGCTCGTTCTGGGTCCTGTCGTTCCGCCCGCCGACGACCGAGGAAGGTCCGCTGCTCCTGGCGGCGGACTACTACCCGAGCGCGCTCCCCGCGCCGGCGCCCACCCGCTCCTGACCCGAGCCCTGCCGCGCGAGACAGCGTCCTGACAGTAGATCTTGGTGTACTGGTCCCGGGTCCCGCTGGGCTGCGCCGGGCTAGGGGTACGGCGCATCCCCGGGCGAGGGCTCGACTGTCGGCACCGTGGCCAGCAGGGCTTGGATCTCCGTGACCCGGGGATCGCCGAGGCGCTGGCTGACGGTCAGCGCCTCGGTCCAGTGGCCTGCCGCCTCGCGGCCGCGGCCGGTGCGGTGCTTGAGGCGGCCCAGGGTGATCTGCACGTCGATGGTGCCGTAGTCGGCGTTCAGCTCCTTCAGCTCGGCGAGCGCGTCGAGGCCCGCCTTCTCCGCTTCGTCGTGTCTGCCCGCGCCGGCGAGCGCTTCGGCGACGTTCCCGAGGGCGAGCGCCGCGTGGTAGCGGTCGCCCAGCTCGGCGAAGGCTTCGTGCGCGGCCTCGGCGGCTTCGGCCGCGTGGTCGTAGTCGTGCAGGCCGATGCGGCTGGCGCTGACGTTCAGCAGCGCGTGCGGGACGAAGGTGCGCTGCCCGTGGTCGCGCGCGAGGTGGACGGCCTGCAGGGCGTAGCGCTCGGCTTCCGCGTACTCGGCGCGGACGTAGTAGGCGCCGGCGAGGTTCGACAGGATCGCCACGGCCAGCGCCGTGCCGCCGCCGGACTCCGAGGCGGCGCGGGCCTCCTCCAGCGCTTCCAGCGCCTGGTCGGGCTGGAGCGTACGCAGGTAGGCCGAGCCGAGGTTGTTGGCGCTGTACTGGAGACCGGTGTTGTCGCCGGCGTCGCGGGTCACGGCGACGGCCGCGCGCGCGGTGGTGATCCAGTCGTCGCGGTCGTGGCGTTCGGCGAAGAAGCCGCGCAGGAGCCACGCGAGCTTCCAGGCGTGGGCGGTCCAGCCCCGGTCGGCGGCGATGCCGACCAGCGCGGTGAGGGCCGGGCGTTCCGTGGCGTACCAGGCGATCGTCTGCTCGTGCTGGGTGAAGTGGACGGCGGGCACCGGCGGCGGGCCGAGCGTGATGTCCTCGGTGAGCAGATCGGGGCGGACGAGCTTGTTCGCCTCCGCGACCGTGGCGAGGTACCAGTCGAGGAGCCGGCGCAGCGCGGCCGCGCGATCGTCGGCGGTCGTTTCGGTTTCGACGAGTTCGGCGGCGTAGACGCGCAGGAGGTCGTGGAACTGGTAGCGGTCGGTGCCGGGCTGGTTGAGCAGGTGCGCGGCGGCGAGCTGGTCGGCGAGTTCGCGGGCTTCGCGCAGGTCGGCACCGGCGAGCGCGGCGGCGGAGGACAGGCTGAAGCCGTGCCCGGGGTGCAGGCCTAGCAGCCGGAAGAACCGCGCGGCGGCCGGCCGGAGGGCCTTGTAGGACCAGGAGAACGCGGCGCGCAGGTCGGTGCCGGCGTCCTGGGGGTCGCGCAGGGTGTCCAGGCGCAGCCGCTGGTCGCGGAGTTCTTCGACGATCCCGGCGAGCGAAACGCCGGGGAAGCGGGAAGCGCGTTCTCCGGCCAGCGCGAGCGCGAGCGGCAGCCGCCCGCAGAGCTGGACGAGTTCGGCGACGGCGCCGGGTTCGGCCGCGAGGCGCCGCGGGCCGACGCTGCCGGCGAGCAGC
>NZ_JAAGNB010001117.1:0-4638 GCF_010550475.1 Amycolatopsis sp. SID8362 | reverse complement strand
GCGAGTCGCCGCGGCTGCACCTCACGACCGTGCAGGACGTCGGGCTCGTCGTGGCCGCGGCGGCCACGGGCGGGTTCGCCGGCCGGACGTCCGTGCACGTCGACGAACTCGTCGACATGCCGTGGATCGCCACGCCCGCGTCGAACACGGAGCCCCAGCTCGGCGTCTGGCCGGGCCTGCCGGGGCGGCCGCGCGTCGTCCACAGCGCCCGGGACTGGCTGACAAAACTGCACTTGGTCGCGCGCGGGCTCGGCGTCACGACGATGCCGGAAGGGTTGTTGCCGGTCGCCCCGCCCGGCGTGCTCGCCTTGCGCGTCGAAGGCGCGCCACCCGAGGTCCGCCGGGTTTTCGTGGCGCGGCTGCCCGGGGCCGCCGCCCCGGCGATCGCCGCGGTCACCCAGGCGATCACCGCGACCGGCTAGGCGCGAAGGCCGTCGACGATCACCGCCACGATCCGGGGTGCGCGCTCGGCCCAGTCGGCTTCGGGGATCCGGGACAGCGCGCCGAGGAGCAGGATGACGTCGGCGGCGTCGACGCCGCCGCGGATCTGCCCGGCGGCTTTTCCTTGCTCCAGCAGCGTTTCGAGCGCGTCGTCGAGCCGCTGGTGCTGGCTGGAGTAGAGGTCCTGCCAGGCCGCCACCTCGATCGCCGCCATGACGCCGCGTTTGACGCGCGCGTACTCGACCAGCCGGTCCAGCCAGTGGGACAGCGCGTCGAGCGGGGAGTGTTCCGCCAGCAGCGGCGTCACGGTGCCGACGAGCTGGGTCAGCTCGGCCCGGTACACCTCCGCCAGCAGGTGCTCGCGGGTCGGGAAGTGCCGGTAGAGCGTGCCCTGGCCGACGCCCGCGGCCTTGGCGACCCGGTGCAGCTTCAGGTCGTCGGTGGCGCCGTTGGACTCGCTCAGCTCCGCACGGGCGGCCTCGACGATCCGGTCGCGGTTGGCGACGGCGTCCGATCGGCGCTCACGACCGGCCACGGTGTGCTCCCCTCACTCAAGTGGACAAGTGGCCGGTACAGTGGCAGCTAACCGGACAGTTGTCAGTTTAGCGGGAGATGTCATGAACGGACTGGACAAGGTCGTCGCGATCACGGGCGCGAGCAGCGGGATCGGCGAGGCGACGGCGGTGGAGCTGGCGAGCCGCGGCGCGGCCGTCGTGCTGGGTGCCCGGCGCACCGACCGGCTGGAAGTGCTCGCGCGGAAGATCCGGGACGACGGCGGCCGCGCGGAACTGCTGGACGTCGACGTGACCCGCCGGGCCGATCTCGAGCGGCTCGTCACCCTCGCCGTCGACCGCTTCGGCCGCCTCGACGTCCTGGTGGCCAACGCCGGCGTCGCCCGGATCGCGCCGGTCGGCGACCTCGACGTCGACGACTGGGACGCGATGATCGACGTCAACCTCCGCGGCGTGCTGCACGGGATCGCCGCCGCGCTGCCGGTGTTCCGCGCGCAGGGCCGCGGGCACTTCGTCACGACCGTCTCGACGTCGGGACTGAAGATCGTCCCGGCCCAGGCCGTCTACGCGGGCACCAAGAACGCCGTGCGCACGCTGCTGGAGGCGCTGCGGCAGGAGTCGACCGACGGCGTCCTGCGCACGACGTCCATCTCGCCGGGGTTCGTGCGCACCGAACTGGTCGACCACGTCGAAGACCCCGCGCAGCGCGAGCAGGCCCAGCAGGCGATGGCGGCGCTCGGCATCGGCCCCGACGCGGTCGCGCGAGCGATCGCGTTCGCCATCGAGCAGCCGGACGACGTCGAGATCGGCGACCTCACCATCCGGCCCACCCGGCAGGGCTGAGCTCCGCGGGTGGCGGCGGAAGTACGCGGGCAGTATCCGGTGAGCCCGCGGTGTCTTGAATGAGTCGTTCAAGACCACCCGGCACCCGCGGGTGGCGAGCATGCTGACCACCGGGCCGGTCGGGTCCTACACCGGGAACTGCCGCAACAGCGCGAAGTACCAAGGCCCCTACTCGGCCGGGTTCGTCGTCGGCGGGGCGCCTGCGGGCACGACCTACACCTGGCACGTCCCCGCCGGGCACCAGACCGCACGCTCACCCAGGGCAGCGCCACGGAAACGCTTTCCGCCACCGCGTTCATCCTCGCCGTCCGCGGAAACGTCTACTGCTGACTCACCGGTTCAGACCAATCTCGGCGACCTTGATCGAGCAAGGTCTACCGGCCGCGCCCGGTCGCGGGTGATCCTGTCGGTTCCGGATCGACCGAGGGATGTGGTCCCGTGTTCCGCCGCCTCGTTCTCGTGCTCGCCCTCTTCGCCGCGGTGACCGCCGGCACCGCGGAAGCCGGGCAGACCGCCCTGCGCGCGGCCGATCCCAGCGTGCTCCGGGTCGGCTCCACCTACGTCGCCGTCCAGTCGTCCGGCGGCGGGATCGTGGTGCGGCAAGCGTCGTCCACCGACGGCCTGGCGGCGGCGCCCGCCCGGCGGATCTGGTCGGACAGCCGCGGCCTCGGCGAGGTGTGGGCCCCGGAGATCGTCACCGACGGCGGCCGCTTCTACGTCTACTTCACGGCCGGAACCGGTGCGGCGCACCGGATGTACGTGATCAGCTCGGCCACCGCCGACAGCGGCTACACGGCGGAGACGCAGCTCGCGCTCCCCGACGGCAAGTGGGCCATCGACGGCACGCTGTTCACCTTCGGCGGCCAGCGGTGGTTCGTCTGGTCGGGCTGGGCCGGCGACACGAACGTCGAGCAGAACCTCTACATCGCCCGCATGAGCACTCCGACCACGCCGACCGGGGCGCGGTACATCATTTCGCAGCCGCGGGAGAGCTGGGAGCGGGTCGTCGGGAACCCGTACATCAACGAGGCCCCCGAAGCGATCAAGGACCCGAACGGCCAGCTGCACATCGTCTACTCCGCCAACGGCAGCTGGAGCGACCAGTACTGCCTCGCGGAACTGCGGCTGCGCGCGGGCGGCGACCCGACGTACGTGTGGGACTGGTACAAGTCCAACGGCTGCCTCTTCGGCTCCAACCGCACCACGATGATGACCGGCTGGGACCCGACGCTGTACGTGAACGGCCCGGGGCACAACAGCTTCGTCCTGCTGAACGGCGACATCGCCACCAGCCCGCCGTCCGGCCCGAAGTTCCCGCTGATGTTCCACGCCGTCGCGAAGGGAACGACGTATTCGTGGGCCAACAGGTACTGGTACACGGGGACGTTCTGCTGGTGGGGGTCGACGACCTACCGGCGGGCGAACGTCCCCGGCGCGACCACCGACACCGGGTGGAGCCTCAAGTTCTTCGAATGAGGCGGCCCACCCGGTGCCGCCGGGTCACTCCGCCGGGAGGATCCGGCCGCGGACCTCACCGAACGCGATGCGGCCGCCGCTCGCGCCCGGGGCCGTCGCCGTGATCACCACTTCGTCGCCGTCCACCAGGAACGTGCGCTCCTCGCCCTTGACCGTCAACGGTTCCGCGCCGCCCCAGCTCAGCTCCAGGAACGCGCCGCGCTGGTGCTTCTCCGGGCCCGAGATCGTGCCCGACCCGTACAGGTCGCCGGTCCGGGCCGACGCGCCGTTCACCGTCAGGTGGGCCAGCATCTGGGCCGGTGACCAGTACATCTCGCGGTACGGCGGGCGGCTGACCTCCTCGCCGTTCCACTCGACGACCAGCTCGATGTCCAGCCCCCACGGGCGGCTTTCGCGCAGGTACGGCAGCGGCTCCGGGTCCTGGCCGGGCAGCGGGACGCGCGCGGCTTCCAGCGCCAGCAGCGGGACCACCCACGCCGAGATCGACGTCGCGAAACTCTTGCCGAGGTTCGGGCCCAGCGGGACGTACTCCCACGCCTGGATGTCGCGGGCGGACCAGTCGTTGAGCAGCACCGCGCCGAAGACGTGGCGGGCGAAGTCGTCCGGGCGGATCGGGGTGTTCAGCGGGGTGCCGGTGCCGACCACGAAACCCAGCTCGGCTTCGATGTCCAGCCTCGTGCTGGGCCCGAACACCGGCGCCGGGTCGGCCTTGCGCTGGCCGCTGGGGCGGACGACGTCCGTGCCCGAGACCAGGACCGTGCCGCTGCGGCCGTGGTAGCCGACCGGGAGGTGCTTCCAGTTGGGCAGCAACGGTTCCGCGTCCGGGCGGAACAGCCGTCCGACGTTCGACGCGTGGTGTTCCGACGCGTAGAAGTCGACGTAGTCCGCGACCTCGATCGGCAGGTGCAGGGTGACGTCGGCGAGCGCGTGCACGGCGTCGTCCGGGACCTCGCCGGTCACGAGCGAGGTCAGCCGCTCCCGGACCGCCACCCAGCGGTCGTACCCCTGCGCCATGAACGGGTTCAGCGTCGGCGCCGCGAACACGTCGTCGCCGAGCGCGCGGGCCAGGTCGAGCACGGAGTCGCCGACGCGGACGCCGACGCGCGGGGCACCGCCGCCGGTCGAGAACACGCCGTAGGGCAGGTTGTCGGTCCCGAACGGGGAGCCCGCCGGGATCTCGATCGTGGTCATGCCTCTCCTCGGGGCAGCAGGCCGAGCTCGGCCAGTTCGGTCAGGGGGTCGGTGATGCTGCACGTGCCGAACGACGTGAACCGCGCGCGGACGCCGGCGGGCAGGTCACGCACGAGCGCCGCGACCGCCGGGCCGTCGCGCTCGGCGAGCCGGGCTTCCGCGCGGTCCGGGTCCG
>NZ_JAAGNB010001065.1:0-5758 GCF_010550475.1 Amycolatopsis sp. SID8362 | reverse complement strand
CGGCGCGGGCCGAGACCGTGCGCACCGCCCAGCCGGTCAACGCGCGCGTCACGACGAGCGCGAGCAGCGCGGCCAGCTGGGCGGTGCGTCCCCCGGGCCCTGCTCCGACGATCGCCGCGAGGACGTCGGCGAGCAGGAACGCCTGTGCGACCAGCGCGGCGGCGTTGAGGAACGAGAGGAACCCCACCAGGGCCAGCGCCCGGCGCACGGCGGGCACGAGGGCCGGCAGTGCGCCGAGCGGGCCCTTCCCCGGCCGCGCCGAGTCCACTGTGGACTCCGAGGCGAGAAGGGTCGCGCGTCCGGGAGGCTTGGTCATGGTGCGTGGACCGCCGGGATGTGCTGGGTGCCGATGCGCTTGCGGAACACCCAGTACGTCCAGCCCTGGTAGATGAGCACCGCCGGGGCGCCGAAGACGGCGACCCAGGTCATCACGGTCAGCGTGTACGGGCTCGACGCGGTGCCCGCGATGCTGAGGTCGTTCGCGGCGTCGAGGGTCGAGGGCAGCACGTTCGGGAACAGCGCCCCGAACAGCACGACGGCGGCCGCGGCGATCATCACTCCGAGCGCGGCGAACGCCTGGCCGTCGCGGTCCGCGCGCAGCCGGAACCAGGCCACGACCGCGGCCACGGCGGCGACGCCGAACGCGAGCAGCGTCCACAGCGTGCCCTCGCGCCACTGGACGACCGTCAGGAAGGCGACGATCGGCACCATCGCGAGCGGCAGCGCGCGAAGCGCCAGCTTCCGGGCACGTTCTCGCAGGTCACCACTGGTCTTCAGGGCCAGGAACGCGGCGCCGTGCGTGATCGAGAAGGCGGCGATCGCGACCGCGCCGAGCAGGGTGTCCCAGCGCAGGGCGGCGAACGCGGAGCCGACGCGGTTGCCGTCGGCGTCCAGGGGCAGGCCGAGCACGGTGGTCGCGAGGATGAGCCCGACGCCCAGCGGCGGGATCCACGAGCCGATCATGATCACGCGGTCCCAGGTGCGGCGCCAGCGGTCGGAGTCGACCTTGCCGCGGTACTCGAAGGCGACGCCGCGGCCGATGAGGGCGAGTAACAGGAGCAGGAGCGGCAGGTAGGCGGCCGAGAACAGGCTGGCGTACCAGCCGGGGAAGGCCGCGAACATGGCCCCGCCGGCGACGATGAGCCAGACCTCGTTGCCGTCCCAGACCGGTCCGATGGTGTTGACCATGACCCGGCGCTCGGTGTTGTCGCGGGCAAGGATCGGCAGCAGCATGCCGACGCCGAAGTCGAAGCCTTCGAGGAACAGGTAGCCGAGCCAGAAGAAGGCGATGACGACGAACCAGGCGATTTCGAGGGTCATCGGGCCACTCCTCCCACTCGGTTGCCGTGAGTTGTCCACAGCCGGCGGAGTTGTCCACAGGTAGGCTGTGGGTAACCCGCGCGGGTGATCACATCGGCACTCATCGTCAGCACCTCAGTAGGCGAAGGCGAGCGTGTCCTCGCCCGGTTTGTCGGAATCCTTCTTTTCCGGGGGCATCACCGCTTCGACGCCGCCGCGGATGTACTTGCGCATCAGGAACAGCTCCACCACGCCGAGGGCCGCGTACACCGTGGTCAGGGCGATCAGTGACGTCCAGACCTCGCCGGTCGTCAGCCGCGACACCGCCTGGGCCGTGAACATCCAGACGCCGTCGACGCCCGACGGGTTCGGGACGACCACGAACGGCTGACGGCCCATCTCCGTGAAGATCCAGCCCGCGCTGTTGCCGAGGAACGGCGTCGCGATGCCGCCCAGCACCAGGAGCGGGAACCAGCGCCCGGTCGGGATCCGGTCGCGACGGGTCAGCCACAGCGCCAGCAGCCCGATGCCCGCCGAGACCGCGCCGAAGCCGATCATCATCCGGAAGCCCCAGTACGTCACCGGCAGGTTGGGCACGTAGTCGATCGGCTTGCCCGCGAGCGAACCCAGCTCCGGGTCGTCGGGGTAGTTCGTGCCGTACTTCGCCTGGTACTCGGTGATCAGGTCCTCGACGCCCTTGACCTCGGTCTTGAAGTCGTTGTGCGCGAGGAACGACAGCAGCGCCGGCACGTTGAACGTCTTGACGTCCTCGCAGTTCGACCCGGCGACGTCGCCGATCGCGATGATCGAGAAGCTCGCCGGCTTTTCCGTGTGGCACAGCGCTTCCGCCGACGCCATCTTCATCGGCTGCTGCTCGAACATCAGCTTGCCCTGCGCGTCACCGGTGATCGCGAGCACCGCGAACGCCGCCACGCCGACCCAGCCGCCGAGGCGCAGCGAGGAGCGCCACACGTCCTGGTTCGACCGGCGCCGCCAGAGGTGCCAGCCCGCGACGCCGACCAGGAAGGCCGCCGCCACCGAGAACGCGCCCGCGAGGGTGTGCGGGATCGCGGCGAGCGCCGTGTTGTTCGTCAGCACCGCCCAGATCGAGTTCATCGTCGGCTTGCCGTTCTCGAACGTCACGCCGACCGGGTGCTGCATCCACGAGTTCGCGGCCAGGATGAAGTACGCCGAGGCCATGGTGGCCAGCGAAAACGCCCAGGCGCACGCCAGGTGCACCTTCTTCGGCAGCCGGTCCCAGCCGAAGATCCACAGGCCGAGGAACGTCGACTCGACGAAGAACGCGACGAGCCCTTCCATCGCGAGCGGCGCGCCGAAGACGTCGCCGACGAAGCGGGAGTACGCGCTCCAGTTCATCCCGAACTGGAACTCCTGCACGATGCCGGTCACGACGCCCATCGCGAAGTTGACCAGCAGCAGCTTGCCCCAGAACTTCGTCATCTTCAGGTGCCGCGGATCGCCGGTGCGGACCCACTGGGTCTGCATCGCCGCGACCAGGATCGACAGCCCGATGGTCAGCGGGACCATCAGGAAGTGGTAGACGGTGGTGATGCCGAACTGCCACCGCGCTAGCTCAAGGACCTCCACGTGGTCCAGCGTGCTCCGGCGCGGGTGGGCCAGCTAGATCATTCGGTCCCGTCCACCCCGGGACCAACGTCCTTCACCTGGTCGAGTGCCCGCCGCGCCTCCTCGGCGACGGCGCGCCGCGCCCCGGCCGAACCCAGCGTGAGGACGTGCTTCAGCGCCAGCGCGTACGCCGTGTCGAACGCCTGGTCCGCCGCCACCGGGAGGTCCGGGCGGACGCCGACGCCTTCCCAGTTCTCCCCCGTCTCCGGGTGCAGCGAGCGCGCGATGGACACCGTGACGTCGAGGTAGGTGTCCACCTTGTACTGCTCACGCGGGTGGGCGCCGCCGCGGGTGGCCTCGCCGACGGTCTTCGCGCGGCCCTGTTGCTGGAGCGAGAACGCCAGGTCCTCGCCGCCGGAGAACGTCCGCGGGCCGGTCAGCACCCAGATCGGTTTCGTGCCGCCGAACCGCGGGCCCGGCACGTACGGCAGCGTCCACATCTGGGTCGTCTTGTCGCCCTCGCGCTCGTAGATGTCGAGGTAGTGCACCTGCTCGTCGACGAGGTAGGTCTGCAGCAGCGCGCTGGTACCCGGGCTGCCGCCGCGGTTGCGGCGCACGTCGAGCAGCAGCGCGTCCGTCGTCGCGAGCAACGTCATCGCGGCCGAGATCGCCGGACCGGCCAGCTCCGCCGGGTACAGCATCGTCGTGTCGAGGTAGCCGACGTTGCCGGCCAGCCGCCGGACCGCCGCGATGCCGAAGCCCTCCAGCTCGGCCTCGATCCGGAAGTCCGCGGAGTTCATCGCCGCGTCGCCGTCGTCGGCGACCGGGTCCGCGTGGTGGCGCAGGCGCAGGTGCGGGTCGCCGTTGACGGACTGCAGGTCGGCCGTGACGAGCGTCGCGAATTCGGCATCGTCGGCGTCCGCGTACGCCCCTTCGTCGAGACGGCCGCGAAGCACGTCCGCCAGCTTCGCGGCGACGGCCGGGAAGACGTAGTGCGCTTCCAGCCGGCGGATGACCTCGTTGACCTGCGCAGCACGCGCTTCTGACCCCATGCCGATCAACCTACCGGTGCCCGCAAACGAAAATTCGGTGTGCCGAAAAAAATTGTGCGCCCGGGCTGGATGACAAATTCATGGCCGCCGATCAGGCGATTTCGCGATCGCCATCAGCTTGCGCCCGTCTGAATCGCCCCTTTATCGTTGCAGTGAAAGGGGCGAAGAAATCACATGACTTCCGCGATGGTGGCGTTGATCAGCGCGTTCGGCCTGGTCCTCGCCGTGGAGCTGCCGGACAAGACGCTGGTCGCGACCCTCGTGCTGACCACGCGTTTCCGCGGCGGCCCGGTTTTCGCGGGCGTGTGCGCCGCCTTCGCCGTGCAATGCGTGATCGCCGTCGCGTTCGGCAGTGTCCTGACACTGTTGCCGGACGTCGTCCTTTCCCTCGCTGTCGCCGCGATGTTCGGCCTCGGTTCTTTCATGCTCCTTCGCGAAGGATTCAGCGAAGCGGACGAAGCCGGTGAAGACGCTTCGCGCATCGGCCCGGCTCCGCTGTCCTTCCTGCGCTCCGCGATGACGTCGTTCGGCGTGCTCTTCGCCGCCGAGTGGGGTGACGCCTCCCAGCTCGCCACCGCCAGCCTCACCGCCCGGATCGGCAACCCCGTCGCCGTCGGCGTCGGCGCGTTCGCCGCGCTCGTCGTCGTCGCCGGCCTGGCCGTGTTCATCGGCGGGAAGATCCGCAGCCGGATCAAGCCGAAGCTGATCCAGCGCTGCGCCGGGTTCGTGTTCGCCGGGTTCGCCGCGTTCGCCCTGCTCCAGCTGGCCTTCTGACCGCTGCCTCACAGGTTCACCCGGTAACCTTTCGGAAACGAAAGGGTGGAAGCCAGGTGAACAAGCCATTGACCGCGGTCTCGCCGTGGCACGGGAGGCTCGCGCTCGGTGGCATCGGCCTGGCCGTGGCCATCTCGATCGACCTGCACCTGAGCCTGTCCGGCCAGGTCAGCCCGATCTGGCAGACGCTGTCGGAGTACGTCTACGGCAGGCTCGGCACGGCGTCGGCCGCGCCGCTGTTCAGCGTGATGTGCCTGGCCCTGTCGCTCGGCTCGGTCGCCCTGCTCGCCGGCATCGCGAAAGCGCACCGGCCGGGCACGACCGCCGTCTGCGTGCTGCTCGGCGTGTGGTCGGCCGGGCTGCTCGTGTGCGGGCTCGTCCCGGTCGACCCCGACGGCCAGGCGCGCTCGCTCGCCGGGCAGGTCCACAACCTCGCCGCGCTCACGGCGTTCGTCGCCCTGCCCGCGGCCGCGTTCGTGCTGACGAAGAAGGGCCGCGAGCGCTGCCCGTGGGAACCGCG
Source organism: Amycolatopsis sp. SID8362 (assembly GCF_010550475.1). Classification (NCBI taxonomy): domain Bacteria; kingdom Bacillati; phylum Actinomycetota; class Actinomycetes; order Pseudonocardiales; family Pseudonocardiaceae; genus Amycolatopsis; species Amycolatopsis sp. SID8362. Next base: position 526 of record NZ_JAAGNB010001065.1, on the reverse strand, counting down.
CCGGACGACGATCCGGCGCCTGGCCACGGCGAGCTTCGCCAGCGTCGGCGTGGTGCTCGGCGGGTTCGTCCTGACGCTCGTCCTCGGCCCGGCGAACCAGGAAGTCACGCTCGGCCTGTTCGAGCGGCTGCTGTTCACCGTCGACGTCACGCTGCTGCTGACGATGGTCCGGCCGCTGCGCTAAGTCTTGAGGATGTCCGCCAGCCGCACGGCGGCCGCGACGACCTGCGGGCCCACCTCGGCGGCCTTCAGCGGCTCCATCGAGACGACCCCGACGCTCGCCTTCAGCCCCGGCACCCCGCGGACCGGTGCCGCGACGCCGGACGCGCCCGCCTCCAGCTCGCCGGTCGAGGTCACCCAGCCGTCGCCGCCGGGCCGCAGGGACATCGCCTTGCCCGCCGCGCCCGCGGTCAGCGAGTGGCGGCTGCCGACGCGGTAGGCGACGTGGAAGCTCGTCCAGGACGGCTCCACGACGGCCACCGCAAGCGCTTGCGTCCCCTGCGCGACCGACAGGTGCGCGGTCGCG
>NZ_JAAGNB010001017.1:0-8595 GCF_010550475.1 Amycolatopsis sp. SID8362 | reverse complement strand
AGCGGCCGTGGTGGAGCGGTGGTCGGCTCGGGCGGCCGGGGCCGCCGAGACATCACCACCGGCCGGAAGGTGCTCGACCGCCTCCAGGCGGCGGCGCCACAACGGCCTGCGGACCAGCGTGGTCACCGGCGCCGGGGCGTACAGCAGCCGGCGCACCTCCTCCGCCGTCGGGCGGTCGGCCGGGTCGCGGCGGGTCATCCGGCGCAGCGTGTGCGCCAGGGAGCTGGGCACGTCGTCCGGGATGCGCGGGGGCCGGTTGAGGCGCGCCATCGCCGCCTCGACCATCGTGCCCGCGTACTCGCGCTCGCCCGTCAGGCACTCCAGGAGGATCAGCCCCAGCGCGTACACGTCCGCCGGGGGGCCCGCCGGCTCGCCGCTGACCTGCTCCGGGGCCAGGTACGCCGCCGTGCCCGGGACGATGCCCGTGCCCGTGATGTGGGTCGTGTCCAAGATGTGTGCGATGCCGAAGTCGCCGATCAGCGGGCCGGTCGCGGACAGGAACACGTTGGCCGGTTTCAGGTCGCGGTGGACGACGCGGTGGGCGTGGACGTGGGCCAGCGCCTCGGCGAGGCCGTCCGCCAGCGCCGTCACCTCCGCCGCCGGCATCGGGCCGCCGAGGAGGCGCTCCGCCAGGTTTTCGCCCTCGACCAGCTGCATCACCAGGTACGTGCGGCCGTTCTCGCTCCCGCTGTCGAGCAGCGCCACCACGCCGGGGTGGCTGATACCCGCCTGGATGGTCGTCTCGCGCAGCCGTCGCCGCTGGTCCAGCGGCAGCGCGTCGCGGTCGTAGATCTTGACGGCGACCTCGCGGTCCAGCCGGACGTCGTAGGCCCGGTAGACGCGGGCGGTGCCGCCGCTGCCGATCAGCCTGCCGACCTCGTAGCGGCCGGCCAGCAGGCCCGGCGGCCGTTCGTCGTCCGGCTCCCGGTGCGGGGTGGTGGTGAAGTCACCCAGCACGTAGCGAGCGCACGTGACATCGTCGCCCGCCGTCGGGCGCCCCGTTCTCCCGGCTTCGTCGGCCACAGGCGGCAGATACCCCCTTCACGTGACCGGCAAACGTCGGAAGATCACGAAATCCGGCGTGGATCGCGGCCCGGGCCGAAACGGGGGACAATCGGGGGCGAGAGGCGCAGCCGACCTAGGAAGGCTCTGATGGCCGACTACTACGGGAACCAGCCCCAAGACGTCCGCCCGGGGATCGACGCGCGCCGGCTGTGGGCGGGCGGCGTCGCGTCGGCGGTGGTCGCGGCCCTGCTCGCGGTGGTCGGGCTGCTGATCGCGCGCGGCATCTTCGAGGTCGAAGTGCTCGCCCCAAAAGGCGAGGGCGTCTGGGGCAACGCGAGCACCACGACGTACGCGCTGGTCGCCGCCGCGGTGGCCCTGCTCGCCACCGGGCTGATGCACCTGCTGAGCGTCGCCACGCCGGCGCCGTCCCAGTTCTTCGGCTGGATCATGGTCCTCGTCACGCTGATCGCCGTGGTGCTGCCGCTGACCCTCACGGTGGCCCCGAGCGCGAAGATCGCGACCGCCGTGATCAACCTGGTGCTCGGCCTGGCCATCGCCGCGGTGGTGAACAGCATGGCGGCCAGCGCCCGGACCCTGCACCGGCGCCGGCAGAGCGCGGCCCCGCCGCCGCCGACGCAGCAGCAGTGGACGCAGCAGGAGCCCCCGACCAGGTACTACGACCGCTGATGGACGTCCAGGAGACGAACCGCCGCGTGATCCGGCAGTTCCGCGCGGGCGGCGAGGTGGAGGGCATGCACCGCGAGCGCCTGGTCCTGCTGACCACGACCGGCCGCCGCACGGGCGAGCCCCGCACGGTCCCGATGATGGTCCACCACGACGGCGACCGGCTGCTGGTGGTGGCCTCGAACATCGGCGCGGCGAAGCACCCGGACTGGTACCTGAACCTCGCCGACGACCCGCGGGTGAAGGTCGAGGCCGACGGCCGCGAGTTCGAGGGCGAGGCGCTGCCGCTGCTGGGCGCGGACTACGTGCGGGCGTGGGCGGAGCTGGAGCGGCACTACCCGTTCCTGGCCGAGCACCGGGAGAAGGCCCGGCAGGCCCGCCGGGTCATCCCGATCGTGGAGCTGTCCGAAGAGGACTGACACCGTCCTCTTCGGACGGTCCTACTTGCTCGCCACCCGCCGGTAGCGGGCCGTGGCCAGCGGGGCGAAGACCGCGATGATCGCCACGCAGCACAGGATCGAGTACAGCGCCGCGTTCTCGGCGGGCCAGCCCGTCGGCGCGGGCCCGAACCGGTTGCCGAACAGGTCCCGCGTCGCGTTGATCACCGCCGTGAACGGGTTCCAGTCCGCGATCGCTTTAAGGAATGCCGGGAGGGTCTGGGTCGGGACGAACGCCGAGGAGATGAAGCTCAGCGGGAACATCCAGATCAGCCCGGCGCTCTGCGCGACCTCGACGCTGCGCGCGGCGAGGCCGATCAGCGCCCCGACCCACGACAGCGCCCAGGCGAACATCAGCATCACCAGGTAGCCGAGCAGCGCGTCCCAGAAGCTGCCGCGGATGCGCCAGCCGACGATCAGGCCGCACAGCGACATCACCACGAGCGCCACGACGCTGACCACGAGGTCCGACGTCGTGCGGCCGAGGATCACCGCGATCCGGGACATCGGCAGCGAGCGGAACCGGTCGATGATGCCCTTCTGCAGGTCGTTGGCGAAGCCGATGACGGTGAACGCCGAGTTGAACGCCACCGTCTGGGCGAAGATCCCCGCGATGAGGAACTCGCGGTACGCCGCGCCGCCCGAGTCGCCGCCGATCGCGTTGCCGAAGACGTAGGCGAACAGCAGCACGAACATGATCGGCTGCAGGGTCGCGGCCATCAGCCAGTCCGGGTTGCGGCGGACGTTCACCAGGTTGCGCCAGGTGATGATGCCGCCGTCCGAAATGCCCTTCGCGAGCGCGTTCACTTCGCGGCCTCCTCGGCGCCGTGACCGGTCAGGGACAGGAAGACGTCGTCCAGCGTCGGCCGGTGCAGCGCGACGTCCTGGACGGCGATGCCCTGGGCGTCGAGCCGCCGCAGGGCCTCGATGAGGGCCTTGGGGCCGGTGTCGACGAGGATCTCCGCGCGCCGCGTGTGGTCGTCGCCCGTCGGCTCGCCGGTGCCGACCTCGCGCAGCACCTCCAGCGTGGCCGGCAGGTCGGCTGGGGAGGTGACGACGAGTTCCAGGCGTTCGCCGCCGATCTGCGCCTTGAGCTCGTCGGCCGTGCCGCGGGCGATCACCCGGCCGTGGTCGATCACCACGATCGAGTCGGCCAGCTGGTCGGCTTCTTCGAGGTACTGGGTGGTCAGCAGCACGGTGGTGCCGTCGGCGACCAGCTCCTTGATGACGCCCCAGGTGTCGAGGCGCCCGCCCGGGTCGAGGCCGGTGGTCGGCTCGTCGAGGACGACGACGGTCGGCTCCGCGACCAGCGCGCCGGCCAGGTCGAGCCGCCGCCGCATGCCGCCGGAGTAACCCTTGGCCGGCCGGTCGGCGGCGTCTTCCAGCGCGAAGCGCGCGAGCAGCTCCCGGGCCCGCGCGCGGGCCGCCGCCTTGCGCCTGCCGTAGAGCCGCCCGACCATGTACAGGTTTTCGTAGCCGGTCAAGTTCTCGTCGACGGCCGCGTACTGCCCGGACAGCCCGATCCGCCGCCGCACCTGGTCCGGCTCGGCCAGGACGTCGTACCCGGCCACGTGCGCTTCGCCGGAGTCCGGGCGCAGCAACGTCGTCAGGATGCGGACGGTGGTGGTCTTCCCGGCCCCGTTCGGGCCGAGCAGGCCGAGCACGCGCCCGGCCGGGATGTCGAGGTCGACGCCGTCGAGCGCGCGGGTCGACCCGTAGGTTTTGACGAGCCCGCGCACCTGGACGGCGCAGTCCGGTTCCGGCATGGCGGTTTCCCCTCTCGGTGACCCCGCCAAGCTAGGCCAGTGCGTCCGGTTTGTCCTCCGGGTTTATCCCTGAGCGGCCGACAGGGTGACGGCGAATTCCGGTGGCGTCCGCAGCGACTGGAACACCACGCAGTAGCGCTCGGTCAGCTTCTTGAGCGTGGCGAGCTCGTCTTCGGAAGCGCTGGTGTCGAGGTCGAACGACAGCCGGATCGCGCGGAAGCCCACCGGCGCGTCCTTCGCGACGGCCAGCGTGCCGCGGAAGTCGAGGTCCCCTTCGGCACGCACGCGGCCGCCGCGCACCTCGAGCCCCAGCGACGTCGCCACCGCCCGCAGCGTCACCCCGGCGCACGCGACGAGCGCCTCGAGCAGCATGTCGCCCGAACAGGCGAGGGTGCCGTCGCCGCCGGTCGCCGGGTGCAGGCCGGCTTCGACGATCGCGCGGCCGGTCTCCACCTTGCAGGAGATGCCGAGACCGTCCAGTTCGGCGTCGGCGTGCAGCGTGACGAGCGCGCTCTCCGGCTGCTCGCGGTACTTGTCCTTCAGCGGGGCCTGTGCCGCGCGCAGCTCTTCGGTGTCCATGGGGCGATTCTGCCCCGGAAAACGGAGAAGCGGGGAGATCGGAAGCCCGATCTCCCCGCTTCAGCGGTTCAGCTTCAGCTCAGGGTCACGGCCACGTCGTCGATGACGAACGAGGTCTGCAGCGAGCTGTCTTCGGTGCCGGTGAACTTCAGCGAGAGGGTGCCGCCGGCGGCCGACGAAACGTCGATCGTCTTGAGCGCGTACCCGGACGCCTTGTTCAGGTTGGAGTAGCTGCCCAGCGTCGTGCTGCCGTTGGCGACGGTCAGCTTGTCGTAGGCGGTGGTGGTGGTCGTCTCCGCGGAGTCGATGTGCAGGTAGAACGTCAGGCTGGCGTGGCAACCGGCCGGGATGCTCACCGACTGCGCGAGCGAGTCGGTGTGCGTCGTGCCGTACCCGTCGAGCCACGCGTTGTAGGTGCCGCCGTGCGTCGGCTCGTCGGCACCGTTCTGCCCGATCACGCCGCTGCTGGCGGTCCAGCCGGTGCTGCCGGACTCGAAGCCGCCGTTGGCCAGCTTCTGGCCGGAGCAGCCGGTGGTGGTGCCGACGGTCCAGGTGAACGACGCCGTGCCGCTGTGGCTGGCGCTGTCGGTCGCCGTCACCGTGACGTTCGAGGTGCCCGCGGTGGTCGCGGTGCCCGAGATCGTGCCGGTGGAGGTGCTGATCGACAGGCCGGCCGGGAGGCCGGTGGCCGACCAGGTGTACGGCGCGGTGCCACCGCTGGCCGACAGCGGCAGGTTCACCGAACCGCCGGTCGTGGTGGACTGGTTGCCCGGGTTGGACACGGTGACCGTGCCGGTCGCCGAGCACGTCGGGTCACCCGACTGCGCCGGCACGCTGATCGCGTCCCACGCCGCCTTGACGGTGTTGAACTCGGCGCAGCTGCCCGGGAACAGGTTCTTCGCCGCGGTCAGCGTCCAGGTGCGGTACTTCAGGTACGAGGCGCTGGAGGTCTTCAGCAGCATCGCGTTGTAGAAGATCTTCATCGCGTTCTGGACGCCGATACCCGTGATCGAGGAGCTGTTGCACGTGGTGCTGGTCGGCTGCCCGTTGGTCGGGTTGGTGCCTTCGGCCAGCAGGTAGAACCAGTGGTTGCCCGGCCCGGCCGCGGCGTGCACCTCGGTGCTCGGGATCGAGCTGTCGTAGCAGTTCTTGTCGCCCAGCGCCGACGGGTTGTACATGTTGCGGATCGGGCCGGAGCCGACCAGGTTGATCGTCTCGCCGACGAGGAAGTCCGGGACGTCGCCGCCGGCCGGCTCGTTGGCGAACCACTCGGTGGAGGCGCCGAAGACGTCCGCGACGAACTCCTGCGTGCCGTTGCCCGAAATCCCGCCGGGGGTGTGGTCGTCGATGCCGTGGCCGAGCTCGTGCGCGACGACGTCGATCGAGCTGATCCACTGGCTGTTGGTGTTCTTGCCGATCTGGACCTGGCTGCCGTCGTAGTAGGCGTTCTGGTCGTTCAGGCCGACGCGGACCGGCCAGCCGCCGCCGTTGCCGTCGAAGCTGTTGCGCCCCAGCCACTGCGAGAGCATCTTGTTCTCGGTCTGCAGGGCGAAGAGGGCGTCGACGCAGCCGGTCTCGCGGCTGGTGGCGTTGCCGTTGCCCCACGCGTCGTCGGGGCCGCTGAAGGTGGTGTTGTTGGCCGCGTCCTGGCAGGACTCGGTCGGGTGGGTCGGGTCCTTCAACGAGTACGTGCTGCCGGACAGCGTGGTGTCCAGGTGCACCGGGTTCGGCCGGTTGTACGCGCTGGTGCCGTCACCGTTGAGGACGTGCTCCTGGGTCTTGAGCACCTTGCCGGTGGCGGCGTCGACGATGACGTCGAGCCGGCTCGGGCCCTCGGCGTCGCGGCCGACGACGGTGCTCTTCCACGCGAGGGCGGGCGTGCCGAGCGCGTAGACGACCTGCTGCGCCGGGCTCACGCTGTCCACCGCGGAAAGCTGCTGCCGCGCGGTCGCCTCGGCCGCGGCCTTCGACACCTTGGCGGTGGTGGAGGCGAGGTTGATGGTCTGGTCCTGCGCGACGGAGGTGCCCAGCACCTGGCCCGTCGAGTCGGTCGCCACGACGAAGTCGCCGCCGACGACCGGCAGGCCCTTGTAGCTGCGCTCGTACGGGACGTACTTGAGCCCGTTGCTCGAGGAAATCGCTTTCTGGGCGAGGAAAACGTCGTCCGCGCTGGCGTGCAGCGCGGCCGGCTTGCTCGCGACCAGGCCGGCCGCCGCGTTGACGGCCAGGGTCTGGGCGTCGGCGGTGGCGTTCGGGGTGGCCGGCTGGGCCTGGGCGGCCGTGGTCGTGCACATCGCGGCTATCAGTGCGCCGCTCGCGGCCAAGACGATGGGACGTCTCAGGTGCATCGAAGGATCTCCTCCGGGCAGGGCGAACCGGCCCGGTACAGGCCGGGCCGAGAACGGGGGACGGGAAAACGGTGCTGCTTGGCGGAAATCAGGATCCGGTGCCGAAGCCTCGTGAACAAGCGACTAACGTACGGTCTTATCTGCAAGCTGCAATACTTCCCAAAATGGACATTTGTCGCGATTGGGATCCCTGAGCCTGTCTGTCCACTCAGGACCGAAGGGGGATCACCGCCGTTCGGGTGATCTTTCCGTGCTCCCGGACGACGAAAGGCCCCTCCGCCGGATCGGCGAAGGGGCCTTCGGTGTCGCGGACCGTCAGGCGGTCTTCTCGCGCTTCGGGAGCTTCCAGCCCGGGCGCACGAAGTGGCAGGTGTACCCGTTCGGAATGCGCTGCAGGTAGTCCTGGTGCTCCGGCTCGGCCTCCCAGAAGTCGCCCGCCGGGCTGACTTCGGTGACGACCTTGCCGGGCCACAGCCCCGACGCGTCGACGTCGGCGATGGTGTCCTCGGCGACCCGCCGCTGCTCGTCGTTCTCGAAGAAGATCGCCGAACGGTAGCTCAGGCCGATGTCGTTGCCCTGGCGGTTCTTCGTCGTCGGGTCGTGCACCTGGAAGAAGAACTCGAGCAGGTCGCGGAACGTCGTCCGCGCGGGGTCGTAGACCACCTCGATGGCCTCGGCGTGCGTGCCGTGGTTGCGGTAGGTGGCGTTGGGGACGTCGCCGCCGCTGTAACCGACCCGGGTCGAGATCACCCCGGGCTGACGGCGGAACAGCTCCTGCATGCCCCAGAAGCAGCCGCCGGCCAGGACGGCCCTTTCGGTTGACGTGGTCACGGCGTCACTCCTTCTCTCGTGCGGTGCATCCAGCGGGTACAACTTCCGTCGGTCACCGATGATTCCACGTCGGTATTACGGAAGCCTGACGTCACCGGATCGATGATACCTCTTCTTCGGTATCGATGATACCTCGCGACCATCCACAATGGACATTAGACCGGACGGCGGCGCCGGATTCGCCCGTCCGCCAAGGAGAATCGGATCCCCCGCTTCAGCGCGCCGCGACCCCGCGGCGGTGGGACGATGAGCCGGGGCCTGCCTCCGACACGGCCCCGAGGAGGCGCGCGATGCGCAACGGGACCGTCCCCGAACGGACCAGTGGGGTGCTGGTCGTCGAAGTGCGTGGCCAGCTCGACATCGACACGGTGGCGCAGTGGACGACGGTGATCGAGGCCACCATCTGCGAGCTGCCGGGGCCGCACCTGCTGGTGCTCGACCTCGGGCAGCTGGAATTCCTGTCGGTCCGCGGGATCCGCGGCCTGCTGCGGGCGTTCGAGCTGTGCTGGGAGCGAGGGATTTCGGGCTGCCTGATCGCCACCCCGGGCGGCGCGGTCGAGCGGGTGATCCGGCTCACCGGACTGGCGGGACGGGTACCGGTGTTCGCGCACCGTGTGGCGGCGATCGCCGCGTACCAGCCGACGGAGATGCGCTGGCTGCCCGGCTGAGAAGGACCGGCCCCTCGCCGGACGTAGTGAATGACTCATTCATGTCGCCGGACGACATGAATGAGTCATTCACTACGCCGCCAGGGCGTGCGGAGGCGGCGGCTTGCCCGGTCGCGCCCCGGTTTTCGCGGCGCGCACCTGCCGTGCCGCTTCAACCAGGCTCGCGCACCAGCTCCGCCGCCGCCTCCGCGAACCCGCGGACCCGGGCCGTCGCCGTGGTGGCCGGCCAGATGAGGGCCCACTCGAGGCGGGGCGCGTCGGCGAGCGGCACGTAAAC
>NZ_JAAGNB010000976.1:0-5898 GCF_010550475.1 Amycolatopsis sp. SID8362 | reverse complement strand
CCGTCGTCGTGCTCCGCCCGGCCGAGCCGTCGCCCCCTGCTGCGGCGCCGACGGCCCAGCTGCCCGACGTCAAGCTGATGTCGGCGGCGCAGGTGCTGAACCGGGCCGCGGACCTGAGCGTCGGCGCGGTCGACCAGCCGGTCGGGCCCGGGCAGTTCCGCCTCGTCGCCGAGCACACGTGGGTCGGGCGCGGCGTCCAGTCTTCGGACGGCGGCGGCTACACGTACCTGTGGGAGCAGGAGGTCGACCGGTGGATCCCGGCCGCCGAGCGGGACGTCTGGCAGGAGACGCGCAAGATCCTCGGCACCGGGAAGTTCCTCGGTGGCTCGGTGCCGCAGGCGCAGGCGCCCGAGCCGGAGATCACCGAGACCGACCAGGGACAGTGGCAGGGCGCGTGCGGCGACTTCTTCCCGAAGGCCAAGCCCGTCAAGAAGTGCGGTGACCCCACCGACTGGGACAGCCCGGCGTTCTACGCGGCGCTGCCGCACGATCCCGCCGCGCTGTACGCGAAGCTGCGTGACCTGACGAAGGGCCGTGGCTCGACGCCGTCGGTGATGTTCCACTTCGGCATCGAGATCCTGCGGGCCGGGCTGATGCCGGCCGAGCTGCGCGCGCAGTGGTACCGGGCGCTGGCGAAGATCCCGGGCATCACCGTGCTGGCGGCGTCGGCGAACCTCGACGGCCGCTCCGGCGTCGCGCTCGGCCTCGACGACCGGCACGAGATCCGGCAGCTGATCATCGACCCGGTCACCGGCGGGTTCATCGGCGAGCGCACGATCGCCGGCGCCGAGCCGACCGACCCCTGGATCAAGCCGGGCACCGAACTCGGCGCGAGCGCGATCACCACGTCCGTCGTGGGCGCGCTCGGCGCGAAGTAGCCCGTACGGCTACGGTCGGCCGGTGGGCATCGCCGTCCTGCTCCTCGCGATCCCGGTGGGGATCTGCATCGGGGTCGTCGGCATCGGCGGGGTCCTGCTGCCCCCGGCCCTCACGTGGCTGACCGGCCTCGACATCCACGCGGCGGCCGGCACGAGCAGCTGGTCCTTCCTGTTCACCGGCATCGCGGGCACGGCGGCTTACGCCCGGCACCAGGCGATGCCCTGGCGCTTCGGCGGGTGGCTGACCCTCGGCGCGGCCCCGGCGGCGGCGGTGGGAGCGCTGGTGAACGGAGCAGTGCCGGCGACGGCGTTGTGGCTGGTACTGGCGGCGCTGACGGCGGGCTCGGGAGCGTTCAACCTGTGGGGACGGCCGCGGGAGTCCGGCAGCCGTCGTGAGCTGTCGCCGGTGGCGGCCGTCGTCGTCGGCGCTCTCGTCGGCTTCGGGTCGGCACTGACCGGGACTGGCGGGCCCGTGCTGCTCGTTCCCGTCCTGCTCGCCCTTGGTGTGCCCGCGCTTACCACCGTTGCCGCCGGGCAGCTCGTGCAGCTTCCGCTCGTCGGGTTCGCGACGGTCGGGTACGCCGCGCACGGGTCTGTCCACTTCGGACTCGGCAGCCTGCTCGGCGTGCTGTCCGCGGCCGGGGTGCTGGCCGGTGCGCGCCTGGCGCGGCGGCTTCCCGGGCGGCACCTGCACCGCGTCGCCTCGGTCGCGCTCGTCGGCTTCGGCGCGGTGCTCTTCGTCCTGCCCTTCCTCCCGCGCTAGGCAGGCCCGAGGCGCACGCAGCACAGCCCCGGCCCGGGCTCCAGCCGCGCGCGCAGGCCTCGCTCGCCGACGCCGTCGAGCATGCCCTCGACCAGGCCGAGGTTCATCTCGCACACCAGCCGCTGGTGCGTGCGGGCCAACTGGTGGAACGGGCAGTTGCCCAGCAGCACCTGATCGCCGTCGACGCGCGGTTCGAAGCCGTGTTCTTCCAGCGTGCCGAGGATGTCCGGGGCGCCCGCGGCCAGGTCCGCACCGCGTTCGCGGGCCCGCCGGGTCAGGATTTCGCGGGCCGGGTCGCCGGTCTCGTCGGCCTCCTCGACGGCGGTGGCGAGCAGCTGACCAGCCAGCTCGTACTGGCGTTCCGGCAGGGAGACGCTCACCTGCCGGTCGGACCGCCGGTACAGCTTCGCCGGCCGCCCGGCGCCCGGGCCGCTGCGGCCGGTGCGGCGTTCGTGGCCGACCGCCAGCAGCTGCTCGTCCACCAGGCGGTCGAGGTGGAACGCGACGGTCGCGCGAGGCAGGCTGAGGGCCGCGGCGGCGTCGTCGCGGCTCACCGGTACCGGCTGGCGGACGACGTAGGAGTACAACCGGCGCCGGGTCGGCTCGTCGAGCGCCGCGACCGCGGCCAGCGCGCCGGCCTGGGGTTCGTGCATCGTCGCATTCTAAAACACAAAACTGTTGACGAAAAGGGGCGGGAGCTTCTAACGTCGGCTCGACTTGATTTTAGAAGGAGGCACGCCCGTGAGCGTCGAACCCGTACCGCTGCGGCACCTCGGTGTCGTCCACGACCGCGACGCCGTCGACCTGCACGCCGCGGAGCGCGCGGTCGCCGACCTGCTGCGGGCGCTCGGCAAGGACCCGACGTCGGAGCACCTGGGCGACACGCCGCGCCGGGTCGCCCACGCCTACGCGGAAATGCTGCGGCCGCGCGACTTCCAGCTGACGACCTTCCCCAACGACGAGGGCTACGACGAGCTCGTGCTGGCCAAGAGCATCCCGGTGCAGTCGCTGTGCGAGCACCACATGCTGCCCTTCCGCGGCGTCGCGCACGTCGGCTACCTACCCGGCGACCGGATCCTCGGCCTGTCGAAGCTCGCCCGCGTCGTCGAGCTGTTCGCGCGCGACCTGCAGGTGCAGGAACGGCTGACCAAGCAGGTCGCGGACTGGCTGCAGGAGCACCTCTCGCCGAAGGGCGTCGGCGTGGTGATCGAGGCCGAGCACCTGTGCATGTCGCTGCGCGGGGTCCGGGCGACCGGCGCGCAGACCGTCACCTCGTCGCTGCACGGCCTCCTGCGCGAGGAACCCAAGACGCGGCAGGAGTTCTTCGCGCTCACCGGGGTGGTCTCCTGATGGACACCTTCGTCGTCATCGGCGCCGGGCTCGCCGGCGCGAAAGCCGTGGAAACCCTGCGGGCGGAAGGCTTCGAGGGCCGGATCGTCCTCGTCGGCGCGGAACCGGACCTGCCCTACGAGCGGCCGCCGCTGTCGAAGGGCTACCTGCTCGGCCAGGAGGACCGCGCGTCGGTGTTCGTCCACGACGACAAGTGGTACGTCGAGCACGACGTCGAGGTGCTCACCGGACGGCGTGCCACGGCACTGGACCGCGCCGCCCACGAAGTCGAGCTGGCCGGCGGCGAACGCCTCGGCTACACGAAGCTGCTGCTGGCCACCGGTTCTTCGCCGCGACGGCTGCGGGTCCCCGGCAACGACCTCGACGGCGTCCACTACCTGCGCCGGCTGTCCCACGCGGACCAGTTGCGCGAAGCGCTGTCAGCGGGCGGCCGCGTCGTCGTCGCCGGTGCGGGCTGGATCGGCCTGGAGACCGCCGCGGCGGCGCGCTCCTACGGCTGCGAAGTGACCATCGTGGAGCCCGGCCCCTCGCCGCTGCACGCCGCGCTCGGCCCGGAGCTGGGCGGGTTCTTCGCGGACCTGCACCGCGGGCACGGCGTCGACTTGCGGCTCGGCACCGGCGTGACCGGGTTCGCCGGCGACGGCGCGGTCTCGGCGGTGCGGACCGACGACGGCGAGATCCCGGCCGATGTGGTCGTCGTGGGCATCGGCGCGCGGCCCGAAACGCAGCTGGCGGAAGAGGCGGGCCTGACCGTCGACGACGGCGTCCGCGTGGACGCGGCCCTGCGCACCGAAGACCCGGACGTCTTCGCGGCAGGCGACGTCGCGAGCCCGTGGCACCCGCACTACGGGCGGCCGGTCCGCGTCGAACACTGGGCGGCGGCCACGAACGGCGGTCCCGCGGCGGCGCGGTCGATGCTCGGCCAGCCCGTCGAATACGCCGAGCTGCCGTACTTCTTCTCCGACCAGTACGACGCGGGCATGGAGTTCACCGGCTGGTTCCCGCCGGGCGGCTACGACCGGGTCGTCCGGCGCGGCGACGCCGAGGCGTTCCACGCGTTCTGGCTCGCCGATGACCGCGTGGTGGCGGGCCTGCACGTCAACAAGTGGGACGACGGCCTCGACGCGGTGCGCGAGCTGATCCTCAGCGGCCGGAAGGTGGACCCGGACCGGCTCGCCGATCCCGCCCAGCCCCTCGCCGACTAGTGCGGTGACCGGCTACGTTCGCCGGGTTGCGATGGCGGTGTCTGCGACGGGCCCGGCGAGGCAGCACCGACCACAGGGCACCGGCAAAGTCGGGCAGCACGGCCGATCCGCCCCTCCGCGACGACATGAAAGAGTCATTCACCTCACCAGACGACATGAACGACCCATTCACAACATCCCCCGACGCCGGGCAAACCACGCAGCCGGCCCGCGGCCAGTCACCGCTCGTCGGCGCGCGACTTTGCCGGGCCCCTGACCCAGGACCCCGACCCGGTGAACCTTCGTGGTCACCGCACTAGCGACGCGCTGAAGGGGACTTTCCTCGCCGGAAAGTCCCCTTCAGCGCACGTCCGGCTAGTCCGCGCGCCGGTGCCGTCCGCCGCGCGGCGCGCCCGCGATCGCCCGCACCCGCAGCGCCAGGTCACCACGGCGGGCCTTGCGCGCGTACTCCAGCAGTGCTTCCACCTGCTCCTGCGGCAGCCAGCCCTGATCCGCGCCGGCCTCCAGCCGCAGCAGGTGGGTCACCAGCTCCCGGGAATCCTCGTCGTTCTCCCCGGCCAGCTCCGCGAACCGGCACGCCGCCTCGGCTTCGCCGTCGCACCACGCTGTCATGGCCAGCAGCGTCGCCGTCGCCGTCATGATGTCGCCGCGGTGGACGCCACCCTCGGCCGCCAGGTGCTCCGCCAGCTGGAAGCTGCGCGTGCCGACCCCTCCTGCCCCTTCCCGGCGCACCGCTTGCGCGAGTGCCCGGATCTGCTGCGTGACGTAGTCCCCGCTCGACAACCCCGACATGCCGTCCCCTCCACCGCGCACCCCGATCCGTGCGTCCCCCGACAGGTGTACCGCATCGGCCGGTGGATACGTCGAACGCCCCACCGGTTTCGTCCGATCGGTCCCGGATTCAGCCCGATCGTTCGGGACCGCCGCGCCGCTGGGACATGTAGACGGCCGCCGACGTGCGCCGTTCGACGCCAAGTTTGTGCAGCACCGAGGAAACGTAGTTCTTCACCGTCTTCTCGGCCAGGAACAGCCGCTCGGCGATCTGGCGGTTGGTCAGGCCCTCCGCGACCAGGTCGAGCACGCGGCGCTCCTGCGGGCTCAGCTGCTCGTAGCGCGGGTCCGCGGTGGCGACGTTCTCCCCGCGCAGCTTGTTCATCACCGACGCGGTGAGCGTGGCGTCCAGCAGCGAGCCGCCGCCGGCGACCGTGCGGACGGCGTCGATCAGCGACCGGCCCGAGACCTGCTTCAGCATGTAGCCCGCCGCGCCCGCCATGATCGCGCCGAAGAGCGCGTCGTCGTCCGAATAGGACGTCAGCATCAGGCACGCGGGCGCCGGGTCCACAGTGGACCGGATCTCGCGGCACACCTCGACGCCCTGCCCGTCCGGCAGCCGGACGTCGAGGATCGCGACGTCCGGGCGCGCCTGCGGGATCCGCACCAGCGCCTCGGCCGCCGTCGCGGCCTCGCCGACCACTTCGATGTCCGCCTCGGCCTCGAAGACGGTCTTCAGCCCGGTCCGGACCAGCTCGTGGTCGTCGAGCAGGAACACCTCGATCGTCATCGTCCACTCCCCTGCTCGCCGGCGCGCGCCGGCAGCTCGGCGGTCCATTCCAGCCGGGCACCGCCCCCTTCGGCGGCCACCAGCGCGCACGTCCCACCCCACCGGGCCGCACGCGCGGCCAGGTTGGCGAGCCCGCCGACC
>NZ_JAAGNB010000916.1:0-7779 GCF_010550475.1 Amycolatopsis sp. SID8362 | reverse complement strand
AGCCGCGCCGCGTGGCGGGCGTTGAAGGGCTACCGGCAGCGGCTCGCCAAGGAAGGTGTCCAGCGCGGGCGCGGCAAGGCCACCATGGTGACCCTCGCCGACCTGCGTGCGATGTCGCGCGCCTGCCCGGACACTCTGGCCGGCGCGCGCGACCGGGCGATGCTGCTGATCGGGTTCCCGATCGCCGCGCGCTGCTCGGACCTGGCGAACCTGCTGGTCACCGACGTCGAGCCGGTCGACGACCGGGGGCTGGCGGTGACCGTGCGGCACGGCAAGAGCACCGGTGACATGGTCGTCCCGCGACGCGAAAGCCCCGAAACCGACCCGGTGCGGGCGTGGCACGCGTGGCGTTCCGGCGCCGGGATCACCGAGGGGCCCGCGTTCCGCCGGGTCGACCGGCACGGCAACGTCGGCACGCCCGCGCTGAGCACCACCGGCGTCAACCAGATCCTCACCCGCGCCGGCGTCCGGGCGGGCCTGCCGTACCCGGTGACCGGGCACTCGCTGCGGTCCGGGTTCGCGACCGAGGCGCGCCGGGCCGGCGCGGACGACCTCGCCATCGCCGACCAGGGCCGCTGGGTGCGCGGCAGCCGCGCACTCTACGAGTACATCCGCCGCGTCGACCAGTGGAACGACAACGCGGCGGGCGTCCTCGACCTCTGATCACCGGGCCGGGCGGGTGGCGCCGACGACTTCGCCGTCGAGCCGCGCGAGCCAGCTGCCGCAGACGCAGCGCACGTAGTCGAGCCGGTGGGAGGCGCGCTGGGCCGCGGTCGCCGGCAGTTCGGCGAGCGGCCAGCCGCAGCGGGGGCAACGGTTGACGTCCATGTCCCCGATCGTGCTGTAATGACTTAGTGCACTTCAACCCTTACGGCGGCCCGGCCGCGCTCGTGGCCGCCGACCTGGTGAACGCGGGCTCGGCGAGCGAACTCCTCGACGGCATGGTCCGCAACGGCATGGCGATCAAGGCGCTGACCGGCGACGAGGCCGCGCGCATCGGGACCTGGGCCGAGCAGTTGCGGCCGGTGTTCGCCGCTTCGCCACCGGAACGCCCTGAGCTGGTCAACGCGCTGCTGGCGGAGGCGGCGTGCCGCCCGTACATCACCACCCACGACGGCAAGCCACCCCACCTGCACTACTCGGCGGCGGACGCCGGACCCGTCGGGCGCGTTCGCGCGTACACCGCGGGCGGGCTGGCGCACCTGGTCTGCGAGGCACCGGACCGGCTGGGGATCTGCGGTCGTGAGGGGTGCGAGATGGCGTACGTCGACACGTCCCGCAATGGGCGGCGGCGGTTCTGCTCGACGCGGTGCGCGACCCGGGTGCACGTCGCCGACCACCGGGCCCGGCAGGTCAGCGCCTGACGGCCGGTGCCTAGACTGCAGACATGAGCAAGCGCTTAGTGGCCCTGGGGGACTCGTTCACCGAAGGCGTCGGCGACGACGATCCCGCCTACCCGAACGGCGTCCGCGGCTGGGCCGACCGCGTCGCCGAGCAGCTCGCCGCGCGCGAGCAGGACTTCCGGTACGCCAACCTCGCGATCCGGGGGAAGCTGCTGCCGCAGATCCTGGCCGAGCAGCTCGAGCCCGCGCTGGCCATGGCGCCCGACCTGGTCACCCTCTACGGCGGTGGCAACGACCTGATGCGGCCCAAGGTCGACATCGACGCGCTGATGGTCGACTACGAGGTCGCCGTCGCGCGGATCCGGGCCACCGGGGCGCGGCTGGTGCTGTTCACCGGGGTCGACGGGGTCGAGGACGCGCTGTTCCGCAAGATGCGCGGGCGGGTCGCGATCTACAACGAGTTCGTGCGCGCCATCGCCGCGAAGCACGGTGCGCTCCTGGTGGACATGTGGGCGATGCGGCAGCTGCGCGACCGGCGGCGGTGGGCCCCCGATCGCCTGCACCTCAACGCCTACGGCCACACCGAGGTCGCCATCGCGGTGCTCGCCGCGCTCGGGGTCGAGCACCCGCTGACGGCGGCCGAGCTGGGGCCGCGTGAGGTGCTGAGCGCCGCGGCCCGGCGCAGCCAGAACCTGCGGTGGGCGCAGGAGCACGCGTTGCCGTGGGTGCGGCGCCGGCTGCGGGGCGAGTCCTCCGGCGACACGCTCACCGCGAAGCGCCCGGCGCTGGAGCCGGTCGCCTCAGCGCCGCTCCCCCGCTGATGGGCGGAGGCCGTCGAACAGGATCGTCACGGCCCGGTCGCGCAGCCGCGCGTCCGGGCCGGCGTGTTCGGCGGCCCGCGCGACGCCGATGATCACCGTGATCAGCTCGCCGACGACGAGGTCTTCGCGCACCGCGCCCGCTTCCTGCGCGCGGGACAGCAGCACTCCCAGGGATTCCAGCAGGCGGGCGCCGATGTCGGACTTCGACACCGGCACGGTGACCCCGGCCGCGGTGAGCGCTTCGAAGTAGGCGTTCTTCGCGCTCGACATCTCGATCCAGCTGGTCAGGAACGTGAAGAACGCCTCGCCCGGATCCGCGGACTCCGCCGCGACGGCGGCCTCGGCCTCGTCCACGAACCGGCGCAGCCGGGCGTAGAGCACCGCTTCGAGCAAGGCTTCCTTCGTCGGGAAGTGCCGGAACACCGTGCCGATGCCGACCCCGGCGGCGCGGGCGACCTCTTCCGTCGGCGCGCCGGTGCCCTTGGCGGCGAACACGCTCTCGGCGGCCTCCAGCACCCGCGCGCGGTTGCGGCGGGCGTCGGCGCGCAGCGGTTTGGACGCGGCGGGATCAGCGGTCGCGGGGCTCACCACCCGATCCTAACGGCGCCGCGTCCGGCAGCGTGTCCAGCAACCGGGCCAGGGCGCGGGGTACGTGGGACCGCCAGCCGCCGCCCATGATCCGGCGGGAGACGCGCTGGAACTCGTCGTCCGGGTCGAACCCTTCGTGGCTGAGGAACAGGCGGGTGCCGGTGCCTTCGGGGACCAGCCGCCAGGTGACCGTCCACCGCGGACCCCAGCGGATGCTGAGCTTGCGCTCGGGCTCGACCTCCAGCACCTCGCACGCCACCGGGCCGCCGGCGAACCCGGCCGCGGGCACCGGCTCGGCCGCCAGCCGGAACCGGTGCCCCACCACGGGCTTGATGTCGTTGGGCATGTTGATCCAGCGTTCGAGCAGGTCCGGCTCGGTCAGCGCGCGCCACACCTTGCGGGCCGGGTGGGCGAGGAACTGGTCGACGTGGATCGCGGTCGGGTCGTCGTCGCTCACAGGTCTTCCTCCTCGTCCAGCAGGTCACGCAGGTTGGCGAGCTTGCTCCGCCAGAAGCGCTCGTACGGCGTCAGCCAGTCCGCGACTTCCTCCAGCGGCGCGGCATCCAGCCGGTAGACGCGGTTGCGGCCCTGCCGCTGCTCGGCGACCAGGCCGGCCTCCCGGAGCACCCGGAGGTGTTCCGACAGGCTCGGCCGGGCCATCTCGAACCGCTCGGCGATCGCGCCGGCCGGCATCGGGCCGTCCAGCAGCAGCCGCAGGACCTCGCGCCGGGCGGGGCTGGCCAGCGCGGCGAAGACGTCGTCGTTGACCGGCATCAGTTCGGCACGTTGCCGAAGTCCGACGGCTGCAGCAGGCCGAGGACGTGACCGTCGAGGTCCTTGAACGACGTCGCGCGCCCCCACGGCTGCTCCTGCGGCTCGGCCACCTCGACCCCGGCCGCCCGCAGCGCGGCGACGTCGGTGTCGAGGTCGGTGGTCTGCAGCTGGAAGTGCCGCGGACCCGGCTCGACCCCGGTGACCTGCTGGTCGGTCAGCACGACCCCGGTCTTCGCCCCCTTCGGTGCGACCAGCACGAACCGGCCGCCTTCGGGCGTGCGGCGGTCGACGAGCGCTTCGAAGCCGAGCTTGCCGACGTAGAAGTCCCGCGCGCGGGCGTGGTCGGCGACGGGCAGGGTCAGGAACTGCACGTGGGTGATCGTCATGCCGGCGACGATACGTAGGAGATCTCCTACATGTCAACCGGGGTGCCGAACCACCGCTCCAGCGCCGTCCGCAGGGCCTTGCGGTCGGGCTCCACCGCGCTGCTCGCCCAGGCGACGTAGCCGTCGGGCCGGAGGAGCAGTGCGGTCACGTCGCCCTTCGCCGAACCGCTGACGAGGTCGACCCGGTCGGTCCAGCCACGCAGCTCGTCACCGAGCGAACCGGTGAAGTCCAGCAGCAGCGGCCGGGCCGTCACGGTCAGCTCGGCGAGCCGGGTGCCGTCGGCCAGCACCAGGTCCGGGGCCCACCGGCCGTCGAGCGGGTGGTCGGTGGCCGGCTCGTACCGGACGTCGGCACCGGACATCAGGTCCGCGATGTGCTGCACCGTGCTCGGCAGCCGCAGCAGTTCGCCGAACAGCTCGCGCAGCGCCGTGACGTCGCCTCCCGGCGAGATCAGCGCGGACTGGGCCTGGGTCTGCATCACGACGCGCTCGGCGATCGGACGGCGTTCGCTCTCGTAGGTGTCGAGCAGCCCGGCCGGCGCCCACCCGCGCACGGTGGCCGCGAGCTTCCAGCCGAGGGCGGCCGCGTCCTGCAGGCCGAGGTTGAGCCCGGGACCGCCGATCGCGGAGTGGACGTGCGCGGCGTCGCCGACCAGCAGGACGCGGCCCTCGCGGAACCGGTCGGCCAGCCGGGTGTTGCGCCCGCGCAGCCGGCGCAGCAGGTGCGGGCCGTCGCCTTCGGGCGGGCCGAGGGGCAGGTCGAAGCCGAGGACGCGGCGGATGCTCGCGCGCTGCTCGTCGAGGGTCATCGGCGATTCGTCGCCGGTCTCCTCGTCGTCGGTCCACTCCATCGTGGTGACGAGCGTGCCGGCCGGGAAGGGCGCGTAGACGAACAAACCGGTTTCGGTGCGGTAGTGGAAGAACGGCGGGATGACGCCGTGCCCGGGTACCCGCAGGCCGCCGGACGCCGGGTCGGCGAACTCGGCGGGCACGGTGGCGTTGGCGGTGTAGGAGAGCGTGCGGTCTTCGGTGACGCCGGGGAAGCCGATGCCGGCGAGCTTGCGGGTGACGCTGCGGCCGCCGTCGGCGCCGACGAGATACCGGGTGGTGATCCGCGACGGGCCGTCAGGACCGGTGACGTCCAGGGTGACCGCGTCGGCGTCCTGGCTGAGGCCGGTGAGCTCGTGGCCGCGGCGGACCTCGACGCCGAGTTCGGCGGCGCGCTCGTTGAGCATCGCCTCGACGCGCCGCTGCGGCACGCCGAGGATCGTCAGCGGGTTGGGGTCGGTCAGGGTGAGGTCGAGGCGCATGGCCCCGAAGACGAACGCTGGCGCGGGCGGGCCGAGCGGGCCGGCCAGCCGCTCGTGCAGCCCGCGGCGGTCGAGGAGGCGGACGACCTGGCCGACGAGCCCGTTGGCGCGGTTCTCGGTGGTGGGCTCGGGCAGCCGTTCCAGCACGAGCGGGCGCACGCCGGCGAGGGCGAGTTCGCAGGCGAGCATGAGGCCGTTGGGCCCGGCTCCGGCGATGACGACGTCTTCCATAGCGGAACTCCTCTTGGGACAAGCACTTTTGGGCAGGACGAACTGGCCCGGCGAGCGGGCGTCTGAAGTGGACGGTCAGCGCGGTTCGGGCAATCCGGCGGAAAGCCGGTCGAACACGTCGCGCAATACGCCTTCGAGCGATTGCGGCGGCTCGGCGATGAGCCACTGCTGGGTGACGACGTTGAGCGCCGCCCCGACGACCCCCGCGACGAGCCGCGGGTAGACGTCCCGGGCGGGGTCGGTGCCGGTGCGTTCGCCGACGGCGGCGGCGAACTCGGCCTCGGCCGCCGCGCCGGCTTTCTGGAACTCGCCCTGCAGTGCGGGTTCCGCGATCATCAGCCGCAGCCCTTCGACCCACGACTGGTCGGCGGGCTGCCCGGTGGGAGCGGGCTCGCCGAGGGCGAACCCGTCGAGCGCGGCCTGGGTGATGGCTTCCCAGATCGGTTCCCCGGCGGGCCGTTCCCGCAGCGCGGCGGCGATCGCCCGGGCCCGGTCGTGGTGGCGGGCGACGATCGCCTCGCCCTTGCTGCCGAAGTAGTTGCTGAACGTCCGGGTGGAGACCCCGGCCTCGGCGGCGATGTCTTCGATGCGGACGTTGTCGAAGCCGCGTTCGACGGTCAGCCGGATGGCCGCCCAGCTCAGCGCGATGCGGGTCTCGTGCTTCTTGCGTTCGCGCAGGCCGTGGGCGTCCATGCACCCACCATAGCGAACTTTGCCGAATCTGCAAAGTTGCCGAATCTGCACTTTGGTTCTTCACCGACCGGACGAGATGCCGGCCATCGATCGCCTAAACCGTCGACGGGCGTCACACTGTTGTGTGACATCAGTCACCGGAGGTGTTGCGAAATGGTCTTGGGCGACAACGGCGTCACTCACAAGGTGGAGCCGGACAGCAGGTCAGGGCAAGTGCAAGTACGGCGGGCGGCGCTGGCGAGCGCCATCGGCACGACGATCGAGTGGTACGACTTCTTCCTCTACAACACCGCGGCGGCGCTGGTTTTCCCGCACCTGTTCTTCCCCGCGTCGAGCGCCTACGCGGGAGCGATGCAGTCGTTCGCCACCTACGCGGTCGGATTCGCCGCGCGGCCGGTTGGCGCCGCGATCTTCGGGCACTGGGGTGACCGGATCGGGCGGAAGGCGACGCTGATCGTCACCCTGCTGCTGATGGGGATCTCCTCCGGCGTCGTCGGGATGCTGCCCGGGACGTCGGCGATCGGGTTCGCCGCGCCGCTGATCCTGGTGCTGCTGCGGCTGGTGCAGGGCATCGCCATCGGCGGCGAGTGGAGCGGCTCGGTGCTGCTCGCCATGGAGTGGGGCGACCAGAAGAAACGCGGCCTGCTCGGCAGCTTCGCGCAGATCGGCGTCCCGGTCGGGCTCGTGCTCGGCACCGGCGGCATGACGCTGCTGTCGGCGACGCTCTCCCCCGACGCGTTCGACTCCTGGGGCTGGCGGCTGCCGTTCCTGGCCAGCCTCATCCTCGTCGCGGTCGGTCTCGTGATCCGGCTGAAGATCCTCGAGACGCCGATGTTCGCCAAGCTCGTCGAGACCAAGCAGACCGCGCGCACGCCGGTGCTCGACGCGATCAAGCACCACTGGCGGGAAATCCTGCTCTCGGCCGGGGTCCGGTTCAGCGAGCAGATGCCGTTCTACCTGTTCACCAGCTACGTGCTGATCTACGTCGTGGCGCGGCACGAGTTCAGCAAGACGTTCGTGCTCAACGCGGTCCTCGTCGGTGCGGCGTGCGAGCTCGCGCTGATCCCGTTGTTCTCCCACCTGTCGGACCGCTTCGGGCGCAAGCGGGTCTACCTGACCGGGGCCGTGTTCACCGCCGTGATCGCGTTCCCGTACTTCACGATCCTGGCGCACGGCAGCCACGCGCTGGTGTTCGCCGCGGTCGTGGTGTCGTTCATCCCGCACGCGCTGCAGTACGGCCCGCAGGCGGCGCTGATCGGCGAGAGCTTCCCGACGCACCTGCGCTACGGCGGGGCCGGGCTGGGTTACCAGCTGGCGTCGGTGTTCGCGGGTGGGCCGGCGCCGCTGCTGGCGACGTGGCTGCTGCACAAGACCGGGACGCCGTACTCGATCTCGGGCTACATCGTCCTGTCGGCGGTGGTCACGGTGGCGTGCGTGATCGCGCTCAAGGACCGTTCCCGCGCGGACATCGACGACGTTTCCGTGTACCAGCGCTGAAAAAGCCGTGGAGGCCTCCTTTGACGAGGAGGCCTCCACGGCTTTTCGGGTCAGCGGCGCGGGCCGCCGAACGGGGGCTGCTGCGGGAAGGGGCCGCTGCCCGGGTTCGGCTGCTGCGGACCACCGAACTGGCCGG
>NZ_JAAGNB010000871.1:0-8248 GCF_010550475.1 Amycolatopsis sp. SID8362 | reverse complement strand
CGGCAACCAGGCCTCCTACTGGGAAAGCACCAACAACCAGTTCCCGCAGTGGGTCCAGGCCGACCTCGGCACGGCCACGAACATCGCGCAGCTGGTGCTCAAGCTGCCGTCGAACTGGGAAGCCCGCACCGAGACCTTCAGCGTCCAAGGCAGCACCGACGGCACCGGCTTCAGCGACCTCAAGCCGTCCGCCGGCTACCGGTTCGACCCCGCCACGGGCAACACCGTCACCGTCGACGTCACGGCGAACACCCGGTACGTCCGGCTGAACGTCACCGCCAACACCGGGTGGCCCGCCGCGCAGCTGTCCGAGTTCGAGGTCCACGGCCCGGCCGGCGGGGACACGCAGCCGCCGTCCGCGCCCGGGAACCTCGCCTACACCCAGCCCGCGAGCGGCCAGATCCGGCTGACCTGGTCGGCTTCGACCGACAACACCGGCGTCACCGGCTACGACGTCTACGCCAACAACCAGCTGCGCGGGAGCGTGGCCGGCACCGTCCTGACCTACACCGACAACCAGCCCGACGGCACCACCGTCTCGTACTACGTCCGCGCGAAGGACGCCGCGGGCAACCAGTCGGCGAACAGCGCCACGGTGACCCGCACCGGCACCCAGGCCGGGACGAACCTCGCGCTGGGCAAGCCGATCACGGCGTCCTCGACGGAGTTCTCCTTCGTCGCCGCGAACGCCAACGACAACTCCGTGACGACGTACTGGGAAGGCGGCGGCGGGACCTACCCGAACCTGCTGACCGTCGCGCTCGGGTCGAACGCCGACGTGAACCAGGTCGTCGTCAAGCTCAACCCGGACCCGGCCTGGGGCCCGCGCACGCAGACGATCGCCGTCGAGGGCCGCGAGCAGAGCGCGGCCGCGTTCACCACGCTGGCCGCCGCGCAGACCTACAGCTTCGACCCGGGCACCGGGAACACCGTGACGATCCCGCTCAGCGGCCGGGCCGCCGACGTCCGCCTGCGCGTCACCGCGAACTCCGGCGCCGGCGGCGGGCAGGCCGCGGAGTTCCAGGTCTTCGGCGTTCCCGCGCCCAACCCGGACCTGACGGTCTCCGGCGTGTCCTGGTCGCCGCAGAACCCGGTGGAAACCGACGCGATCACCGCGTCGGCGACGGTCCGCAACGCCGGTACGGCCGCTTCCGGCGCGACGAACGTCAACCTCTACCTGGGCACCACCAAGGTCGGCACCGCGAACGTCGGCGCGCTCGCCGCCGGCGCGTCGACCACCGTGTCGGCGAACATCGGCACCCGGGACGCGGGCAGCTACCAGCTGACCGCGAAGGTCGACGAGGCCAACGCCGTCATCGAGCAGAACGAGGCCAACAACTCCTACACCGCTTCGACGGCGCTGGTCGTCAGCCCGGTGCAGAGCTCCGACCTCGTCGCGGTCACGGCGTGGTCGCCGAACAACCCGGCCGCGGGCAACACCGTCACCTTCGCCACGACCCTGCGCAACCAGGGGACCGTGGCGAGCGCGGGTGGCGCCCACGGCGTCACGGTGACGATCGCGGACCAGAACGGCACCGTGGTGAAGACGCTCAACGGGAGTTACTCCGGCGCGATCGCCGCCGGGGCGACCGCGAGCCCGGTCACCGTCGGCACCTGGACCGCCGCCAACGGCCGGTACACGGTGAAAACCGTCGTCGCGAACGACGCCAACGAGCTGCCGGTCAAGCAGGCCAACAACGCCAGCACGCAGGCACTGTTCGTCGGCCGGGGCGCCAACATGCCCTACGACATGTACGAAGCCGAGGACGGCGTCGTCGCGGGCGGCGCGTCCGTGGTCGGTCCGAACCGGACGATCGGCGACCTCGCGGGCGAGGCGTCGGGCCGCAAGGCCGTCACGCTGAACTCGACCGGCTCGTCGGTGGAGTTCACCACCCGCGCGTCGACCAACACCCTGGTCACCCGGTTCTCCATCCCGGACGCCGCGGGTGGCGGCGGGATCAACTCGACGCTGAACGTCTACGTCGACGGCACGTTCCTCAAGGCCATCGACCTGACCTCGCACTACGCGTGGCTCTACGGCGCCGAAACCGGCCCGGGCAACTCGCCGGGCGCCGGGCCGCGGCACATCTACGACGAGGCCAGCACGATGCTGGGCACCACCGTGCCCGCCGGGCACAAGATCAAGCTGCAGAAGGACGCGGCCAACAGCACGAACTACGCGATCGACTTCGTGAACTTCGAGCAGGCCACCGCGGTCGCGAACCCGGACCCGGCGCACTTCGCCGTGCCCACCGGGTTCACGCAGCAGGACGTGCAGAGCGCGCTGGACAAGGTCCGCCAGGACAGCACCCTCACCGGCGTCTACCTCCCGGCCGGCACCTACTCGCTGTCGAGCAAGCTGAACGTCTACGGCAAGGCCGTCACGGTCACCGGCGCCGGGCCGTGGTTCACGAAGTTCTCCGCACCGGCGGGCCAGGAGAACACCGACATCGGCATCGACGTGCAGTCGAGCGCGAACGGTTCGACGTTCAGCGGGTTCGCGGTGTTCGGGAACTACACGTCCCGGATCGACGGCCCCGGCAAGGTGTTCAACCTGACCAACGTCGTGAACCTGACGATCGACAACATCTGGGTCGAGCACCAGGTCGTCATGGTCTGGGGCACGAACGTGGACAACACCACGATCAAGAACTCCCGGATCCGCGACACCTTCGCCGACGGCGTCAACCTCACGAACGGGAGCACCGGCAACCACGTCACCAACATCGAGGCCCGGTCCACCGGCGACGACAGCTTCGCGCTGTTCGCCGCCACGGACCTCAACCCGGGCAACCAGTACGACAACGTGTTCGAGAACCTGACCTCGCTCACCCCGTGGCGCGCGGCCGGGCTGGCGGTCTACGGCGGGTACAACAACACCTTCCGCAACCTCTACATCGCGGACACGCTGACGTACTCGGCGATCACGATCAGCTCGCTCGACTTCGGCTACCCGTTCCTCGGGTTCGGGCCGCAGCAGACGACGGTCCAGAACGCCTCCCTCGTCCGCGACGGCGGCCACTTCTGGGGCCAGCAGACGTTCCCGGCGATCTGGCTGTTCTCCGCGTCGAAGGAGTTCCGCGGCATCCGGGTGTCCGATGTGGACATCGAGAGCCCGACCTACAGCGGCATCATGTTCCAGACCAAGTACAACGGCGGTCCGGAGCACCCGGTCGAGGACACCGTGCTGACGAACGTGTCGATCACCGGCGCGCACCGCAGCGGTGACGCCTTCGACGCGAAGTCCGGGATCGGCATCTGGGCCAACGAGCTGCCGGAACCGGGTCAGGGCCCGGCCGTCGGCTCGGCGACGTTCACCGGGCTCACCCTGAGCGACAACGACGAGGACATCCGCAACAAGACGACCACGTTCACCATCATCCGCAACTGACCCGACAAGTGCCGTCAAGGCCACCTTACGGGCGTCAGACGCCCGTAAGGTGGCCTTGACGGCTTTACGGCGGGAGGCGGCTCGTGCGGATCCTGGTCACCGGTGGCACCGGGCAGCTCGGCTCGGCGGTCGTGGCGCGGCTGCGGGCGGCGGGGGAGGAGGTCCGCGTGCTGAGCCGGCGGGCCGGCCCCGACGTCGTCCGGGGCGACCTGCGGAGCGGACGCGGCGTCGACAGCGCCGTGGCCGGGATGGACGCAATCGTCCACTGCGCCACCGACTTCCTGCACGAGACGACCCTGGCGCGGACGCTGATCGAGGCGGCGCGCTGGGCTGGCGCGCCGCACCTGGTGTACGTCTCGATCGTCGGCGTCGACCGGGTGCCGCTGGGCTACTACCAGGCCAAGCACGAGACCGAGCAGCTCCTCGCCGCGTCCGGGCTGCCCTGCACGATCCAGCGCGCCACGCAGTTCCACGGCCTGGTCCGGACCCTGCTCGCGCCCGCGACCCGGCTGCCGGTGGTGCCGGTGCCGCGGATCTCGTTCCAGCCGGTGGACGTCCGGGACGTCGCCCGCCGGCTCACCGACCTGGTCCAGGACGACCCGGTGGGCCGGGTGCCCGACTTCGGCGGCCCGGAGATCCTGACGGCGACGGAGCTGGCCCAAGCGGTCGGCGAAGCGAGCGGGCGGTTCCGGCGGATCGTGCCGCTGAAGGTGCCCGGGGAGACGTTCCGCGCCTACGCCGAGGGCGGGCACCTGGCTCCGGAGCACCGCGACGGCGAGATCACCTTCCGCGAGTACCTCACCGGGCGCACTCAGATGTATTCGGATTAATTACGAAGATTCTTGACCTTGGTTCCGGATAGGTCATATGTTTGGCGGGCTGCACGCCGGTCCCGCCTTCAACGCCGAACGGATCCGACATGTCGAACCCTCCCTCTCGTCGTACCTTCTTCAAGCTCGGTGGCGCGGTCGGCGCCGGTCTCGCCTTCAGCGGCACTCCTGTTTTCGCTGCCAGCGCGGATGTTCTCCGTCCAGAGGCCGCCGACCTCGTGCCGGACGACCGGGCGACGACGATGTGGTACCCGGCGCCCGCGGCAGAGGGCAAGATCATCGAGCAGGGCCTGCCGATCGGCAATGGTCGGATTGGTGCGCTGGTCGCCGGTGATCCCGCGGCCGACTTCCTCTACCTCGCCGACGCGTCGCTGTGGACCGGCGGCGCCAACGACGTCCTCGAAGACGACGGCCAGTTCCCCTACGAGCGCGAGAAGTTCGGCACCCTCGGCCTGCTCGCGAAGCTGCGGATCTCGGTACCGGCGCACACCGGCGTCTCGGACTACCGCCGCACGCTCGACCTGAGCAACGGCGTCGTGGTGATCACCTACCGGCACCAGGGCGTGCGGTACCGCCGCGAGTACTTCGCCAGCCACCCCGACGACGTCGTGGTGATCCGGCTCAGCGGCGGGCCCGTCACCGGCTCGGTCTCGCTGGAGCCCACCCGCGGCGAGACCATGACCGGCGCGGCGGCGTTCTCCGGCACCTTCGCCAACGGCCTGAAGTACGCGTGCACGGTGGCCGGCGGGACCACCTTCAGCGGCAGCCAGGACATCGTCATCGTGCTGAGCGGCGGCACGAACTACGTGCCCGACGCGGCCAGGAAGTTCCTCGACGCGTCCCTCGACCCCTTGGCGCTTGCGAACCGGAAGGCGTCGAAGGCCCTGCGCGCTGGCGGCGGCGCGCTGCTGGCCACGCACGTCGCCGACTACCGGCGGCTCTACGACCGGATGAGCGTCGACCTCGGCCAGTCGCCGCCGTCGAAGCGGGCGCTGGACACGTGGTCGCGGCTGGTGGCCCGCCACGACGACCCGGCCACGCCGGACCCGGAGCTGGAGGCCAGCTATCTGCAGTTCGGGCGCTACCTGACCATCACCGGGTCGCGCGACGGGCTGCCGATGGGGCTGCAGGGCCTGTGGCAGAACACCAACACGCCGGACTGGATGAGCGACTACCACACCGACATCAACGTCCAGATGAACTACTGGCTGGCCGACCGCGCGGCGCTGCCCGAGAGCTTCACTGCGCTGGCGGATTACTGCCTGGCGCAGCTTCCCGTGTGGACGGACAGCACGAACCGCCTGTTCAACGACCCCCGCAACAGGTTCCGGAACACCAGCGGCAGGATCGGCGGCTGGGCGGTCGCGTTCTCCACCAACATCTACGGCGGCTCCGGCTGGTGGTGGCACCCGGGCGGCAACGCCTGGCTGTGCAACTCGCTCTGGGACCACTACGCCTTCACCCAGGACAAGGCCTACCTCGCGCGGATCTACCCGCTGCTCAAGGGCGCGTGCGAGTTCTGGGAGGCGCGGCTGCTGCCGATGACGGTCGGCGGGCGCGAGGTGCTGGTCGACGACCACGACTGGTCGCCGGAGCACGGCCCGCAGGACACCCGCGGGAACACCTACTCACAGGAGATCGTCTGGGACCTGTTCGAGCACTACCGCGAGGCCGTCGCGGTGCTGGGGCGGGACCGCGCGTATGGCGACCGGATCGCCGGGCTGCAGCGGAAGCTGTACCTGCCGGAAGTCAGCCCCACGACCGGCTGGCTCGAAGAGTGGATGTCGCCGGACAACCTCGGCGAGACGACGCACCGGCACCTGTCGCCGCTGATCGGCTTCTTCCCCGGCGACCGGATCGCGGCCGACACCGCCCCGAAGGAGCTGCTGGACGGCGTGCGCGCGTTGCTGATCGCGCGCGGCATGGACAGCTACGGCTGGGCGACCGCGTGGCGCTCGGCGTGCTGGGCCCGGCTCAAGGACGCCGACCGCGCGCACCAGCTGCTGCTCACCGTGCTGCGGCCGTCGGTGGCCAACGGCAACGGGACCGCGCCGAACTTCTTCGACATGTACAGCCAGGGCAGCTACACGATCTTCCAGATCGACGCGAACCTCGGCGCGACGGCGGCGATGGTGGAGATGCTCGTGTACTCGCGGCCGGGCGTGCTGGAACTGCTGCCGGCGCTGCCCGCGGCGTGGGCGGGGTCGGGCCGGGTGACCGGCATCGGCGCGCGCGGCGGGTTCGAGGTCGACCTCGCCTGGCGCGCCGGGAAGGTGACGACGGCGGTGATCCGCAGCGTCGGCGGGACCAGGACGGAGGTTCGCGCCGGAACCTGGAAGCGCGCGATCAGCCTGCGGCCGGGCGGGTCGGTCACGGTCCAGCCAAGTTGAGGCACGTCCTCCGGAAAGTGGTGTAGTGTTCAACTACTTTCTTGCGACCGGAGGTCATCGTGAACGTCGTCCTGTGGATCGTGGCGGGTTTGCTCGCCGCGCTGTACCTCGCCGCCGGGGGCATGAAGCTCGCGACCCCGCGCGAGAAGCTGCTGGAAAACCCGAACATGGGCTGGGCGGCGGACTTCCCGGGCGCGGCGGTCAAGGGCATCGGCGCGGTCGAGGTCCTCGGCGCGATCGGGCTGGTCCTGCCGCGGGCGCTGGACATCGCCCCGGTGCTGACCCCGCTGGCCGCCACCGGGCTGGCGGTGGTCCAGATCGGTGCGATCATCGTGCACGCACGGCGCAAGGAAACGAAGGCGCTGCCGATGAACGTCGTGCTGCTGGTGCTGGCGGCGTTCGTGGCGATCGGCCGGTTCGCCGGCTGACATTCCCGGAGGACCGATGACGCTTCCCGGTTACACCGATCACGGCGGCGAGGGCCCGGTGGTTGTGCTGCTGCACAGCTTCCTGATGGACGGCCGCATGTTCGCGCCGCAGCTCGCGGCCTTCGCCGGCTTCCGGTGCGTCACGGTCGACGAGCGTGGCCACGGCGGCACCCCCGCCGACGGCCCGTTCGACTACTGGGACGTCGCCCGGGACGTCCTGGGCGTGCTCGACCACCTCGGCGTCGAGCGCGCGGCGGTCGTCGGGACCAGCCAGGGCGGGTTCGTCGCGCTGCGGATGGCGCTGCTGGCTCCGGCGCGGGTGTCCGCGATCGCGGTGCTCGGCACGTCGGCGGCCGCGGAGGACCCCGCCGTCGCGGCCGGCTACCGGGCGGTCCTGGACGCGTGGGTCGCCGGTGGCGCCCCGGCCGAGGTGCTCGACGGCGTCGCGCGGATCTGCTTCGGCGACTTCGAGGCGCCGGAGTGGAAGGAGCGCTGGGCGTCGGTGCCGCCTTCGCAGCTGACACCGGCCATGAACGCACTCGTGGATCGGGACGCGGTGCTGCCGCGCGTGGGCGAGATCTCGTGCCCGGCGCTGGTGCTGCACGGCTCGGCGGACCTCGCCTACCCGGTCGAGCGCGCGGCCGAGCTGGCCGACGCGCTGCCCGCGGCCGAACCGCTGGTCGTCGTCGAGGGCGGCGCCCACTTCCTCAGTTTCACCCACGCCGAGGCGGTGAATCCGCGCTTGGTGGAGTTCCTCGAGGCGCGCGCGTGACGGCGGTGCCGCATCGGGGCCGGTGCGCGGCCGGCCCGGTACTCCATTTCCACCTTGGCCCAGTCGTAGATCCAGTCGCCTCGCATGCCCGATCCCTCACTCCGTCCGATGCTGGAGTCCACGATCGTGCTGAGGTGGCCCCGCCCGCATCGGGCGAACACGCAGTCCGGGCCGCGAAACCCCTTACCCTGGGGCACCATGACCGCGACGACGTTCCTGTTCGTGCCCGGTGACCGGCCCGACCGCTTCGGCAAGGCCGTCGCCAGCGGCGCCGACGTCGTGCTGCTGGACCTCGAGGACGCCGTCGCCCCGGCGGACAAGGACACCGCCCGCGCGGCGGTCGGCACGTGGCTCGACGGCGGCGGCACCGCGATGGTCCGGATCAACGCCCCGGGCACCCCGTGGTTCGAGGCCGACGCCGCGCTGGCGGCCGCGCG
>NZ_JAAGNB010000832.1:0-8764 GCF_010550475.1 Amycolatopsis sp. SID8362 | reverse complement strand
CCGGCCGCGCGGTGATGGTCGCGGCGGGCTCGGCGCGCCGCCGCAGCCGCCGTTCCAGCAGCGCCCGGCGCGCGGCCGCGCTGCTGGTTTCGTCGATCGTCGTCACGCCTGCTCACCTTCGGCCAGCTGGGCCCGGACCTCTTCGTCGCTGAGCTGCTCGAGGTCGGCTTCCAGGCGGCGTTCGACCTCGGCGGCGAGCCCGGCCACCGTGGTGAACGAGAACAGGCCGCGGACCGGCAGCTCGACGCCGACCTGCTTGCGGATCCGGGCCATCGCGCGGATCGCGAGCAGCGAATTGCCGCCGTGGGCGAAGAAGTCGTCGTGCACGCCCAGCTTCTCGATGCCCAGCAGTTCGCCCAGCACCTCGGCGACCAGCTCTTCGGCCGCCGTGCTCGGGGCCACGTACTCGGTTTCGCCACCGAGTTGCGGATCGGGCAGCGCGGCCCGGTCGAGCTTGCCGCTCGCCGCCACGGGCAACGTCTCCAGCGTGACGAAGACGGTCGGGACCAGGTACTCCGGCAGCGTGACCCGCAGCGCGTCGGCCGCGCCGTCCGCGTTGCCGACGACGTACCCGACGAGGGTGCCCTCGCGGACCGCCACCGCCGCGTCCCGGATCTCCGGCAGCTCGCGCAGCGCCGCTTCCACCTCGCCCGGTTCGATCCGGAAACCGCGCAGCTTGACCTGCTCGTCGGTCCGCCCGAGGTACTCGAGGGTGCCGTCCCGGCGCCAGCGGGCGAGGTCCCCGGTGGCGTACATCCGGCCGTACGGGCCCTCCGGAAACCGTTCGGCGGTCAGTTCGGGCAGCCCGAGGTAGCCGTCCGCGAGCTGCGCGCCGGCCAGGTGGAGCTGGCCCGCCACGCCCGGCGGCACCGGCCGCAGGCGCTCGTCGAGGACGTAGGCGCGGGTACCGGGGATGGGGCGGCCGATCGGGACCGGGCCATCGACCGGGCCGTCGAGCCGGTGCGCCACACAGCCGACGGTCGCTTCGGTCGGCCCGTACTCGTTGGTGACGGAGATCCCCGAGAACGGCCGCACGGCCTCACCCATCAGCGCTTCCCCGCCGAGCACGAGGTCTCCGGTGGGGTACGACTCCTCCGGGAGCACGGCGAGGTGCGTCGGAGTGGCCTTGACGAAGTCCGGCCGTCCGGTGTCCACAATGGAGCCACCGGCGGTGAGCGGACCGAGCAGCGTCGTGACGGTCAGGTCGAACGACGCCGACGTGTGCAGCAGCGCGCGTCCCGCGAGACTCGGGTACGCCTCACGCGCCCAGCCCAGGTAGGTGGCGAGCGCCCGGTGGCCGATCTGCACGCCCTTGGGGCGCCCCGTCGAGCCGGAGGTGTAGATGACGTAGGCGAGGTCACCGGCGCCCGGCTGGGCGGGGTTCTCGTCGGACGACTCCGCCCACACCGCCGGATCGTCGAGGGCGAGGGTCTCGGCGGCCAGGGTCACGTCACCTGCGATCAGCACCACGCGCGCCCCGGCGTCGGCCAGGACCAGGTCCTGCCGCGCGGCCGGGTTGGCCGGGTCGAGCGGGACGTACGCCGCGCCGCTCTTGAGCGCGCCGACGATGCCCACGACGAGGTCCGCGGAGTTCGGCGCGCACACGCCGACCACGCCACCGGCCCCCACGCGGTGCGCGACCCGGTTGGCCCGCGCGTTCAGCTCGGCGTACGTCAGGACCGTGCCGCCGAGGTCCACCGCGACGGCGTCCGGCGTCGCGCGAACCTGCTCCTCGAACCGCGCCACGAACAGCGGCGAGTCCTCAGTGGACGAACCGCTCCACGATTCCACCTGGACGCGCTCGGCTTCCGACAGCAGCGGCAGGTCCGCCACCGCGATCGAGGCGTCCTCGACCGCGGCCACCAGCACGCGCAGGAACCGGTCCACCATGGACTCCGCGGTCTCCCGGTCGAACAGGTCGGTGCGGTAGAGCAGCCGGCCGCCGGTCGCGGTGAGGTCGATGGCGACGTCGTCCTTGGCGGTGGCGTAGCGGACCGGCTCGATGCCCGAGTCGGGGACGAAGTTGAAGCCGAGCTGGTAGAGCGCCTGCACGCCCGAGTCGCGTTCCGGGCGCACCTCGTCGGCGACCAGCTGGAACGGCACGCGGCCGTGCTCGATGGCGTCGAGGACCGCGGTGCGGACCCGGCCGACCAGCTCGGCGAACGCGGGGTCGCCACCGCAGTCGACGCGGATGGCCAGCTGGTTGACGAACATGCCGATCAGCGGCGCGAGTTCAGGCAGGTCGCGGCCGGCGACCGGCACCCCGACGACGATGTCGTCCACTCCGGACAGTCGCGAGAGGAGCGCGGTGTACCCGGCGAGCAGCA
This sequence comes from Amycolatopsis sp. SID8362, assembly GCF_010550475.1. Classification (NCBI taxonomy): domain Bacteria; kingdom Bacillati; phylum Actinomycetota; class Actinomycetes; order Pseudonocardiales; family Pseudonocardiaceae; genus Amycolatopsis; species Amycolatopsis sp. SID8362. The sequence continues at coordinate 6,437 of NZ_JAAGNB010000832.1, read as the reverse complement.
CCATGAACGGCGACGCCGCCAGGTCGCGGCCGACTTCGCCGACCCGGTCGAGCAGCCCGTCCGGGAGGGTGAAGTCGACCTGGCCGCCGTCGAACCCGAAGTCCGCGGGCCGCGGCCGGTCGGTGGGCAGGCTGTGCACCGGCGGGAGCCCGGCGAGCCGCTCGCGCCAGTAGTCCAGCTGCGCGCGCACGACCGGGAGCTGGCCGCGCTGCCACGCCGAGTAGTCCGGGTACTGGATGGCCAGCTCGGGCAGCTTCGGCAGCCGCCCTTCCGCCACCGCGTTGCACGCCTCGTTCAGCTCGTTCGCCAGCACCAGCACGGATCCGGCGTCGAACACGGCGTGGTGCACGACGAAGGTCAGCAGCCAGTCGGCGTCGCCGAGCCGGCAGAGCTGCGCCCGCCACGGCGGCGCCGCGTCCAGCGGGATCGCGCGGCGGGCGATCGCCTCGGCCAGCTCGGCCGCCCTGGCTTCCCGCTCGGCGACGTCACACAGGTCGTGCACCTCGACGTCGATGGGGACGTCGGCGTGCACCACCTGGACGAGCTCGCCGCCGTCCATCCGGAACGCCGTGCGCAGCGCCTCGTGCCGTCCGACGACCACGCCGAGCGCGGCCCGCCACTGCCCTTCGGTGAGCGGCAGGTCCTGCCGCACCTGGCAGGGCAGGTTGTACACCGGGGACGCCGGGTCGAGCTGGTTCGACAGCCAGATCCGCTCCTGCCCGAACGAGGCCGGGAACGTCCATTCCTTCGTGTCGGTCATGTCTCCTGCTTCAGCGCTCGAGCTTGGGGATGGTGGTGGCGGCGGCCGCCGGGGCGTCGCTTTCACGTGAAAGTGACGCGCTCTGCAGTTCTTCGATCCGCTCGACCAGCGCGGCCACCGTGGAGGATTCGAACAGCGTCTTCATGGCCAGCCGGGCGCCGGTGGTCTTGCGGACCTGGGCGATGAGCTGGATGGCGACCAGCGAATTGCCGCCGAGGGCGAAGAAGTCGTCGTGGACGCCGATGCGCTCGACCCCGAGCACCTCGGCCCACTGCCGGGCGATCTCGGCTTCGAGATCGGTCCGCGGCGCGACGTAGTCGTCCTGGGACTGCTGCTGGACGACCTCCGCGACCTCTTCGGTTTCTTCGAGGGCTTCGGCGGTGACCCGGCGGGTGAACAGGTCGCGCACCGGACGGGTGCTGATCACCACCTGGCCGCCCAGCCCCGGAGTCAGCGCCCGCAGGAACGCCTCGGCGCCGTCGACCGGCCGGATGCCGCTGGAGTCCACAGTGGACCGGGAAGCGGGCGCCGTGAGCCCGCCGCTGACCGCGCCCTCGTCGACCTGGCGCAGCACGAAGTCCTCGATCTCGACGAGCACGCGGCCGTCGTCGGCGCACAGCGTCAGGTCCGCGGCGATGACCTGGTCCCCGCCGGAGTCGCGGTAGCGCAGGTGGCTGTGGAAGCTCGCCGGGAGCGCGTCGTGCACGACCACCCGGCCGTAGCTCATCGGCAGGTACGTGCCGCTCCCCCGGCCGCGGCCGAACGCGGTCGCGACGTCGAGCAGCGCCGGGTGCAGCCCCCAGCCGGGGTCGAAGACCGGCGCGGCGAGCGACGCCAGCTCCTCGTGCGTGCCGACGTGGTGGGTGCGCAGCGCGGCCCACCGCGGGCCGAAGGTGACCATGCTGGTCCGGCCGGTGCCGAAGGCGTTGCCGTCGTCGAGCACGTTCGTCCTGGCCCGCACCGCGTCGAGGTCCACAGTGGACGTCGCGGGTGCCGGGACCCAGCCCGCGGAGCCGCGGACGTGCGTCTTCGTCACCCCGCCGGCGCGGCTGGTGACGGCGAACCCGTCGCCGTCGAAGCCGACCCGGTACTCCGCGACCGTGCCTTCCGGCACCGAGAACGGCTCCAGGAAGGCGACATCGCGCAGTTCGACGACGTGGCCGTCACCCGGCTTCGGCAGTGCCGCCTCGACCGCCGCCCGCACGGTCTCCAGGTGCCCGGTGCCGGGCACGACCGGGACGCCGGCGATGCGGTGCTCGTCGAGCAGCCAGTGCGCGGCCGCCGAGACCAGGCCGTGGCAGTCCTCGCCGGTGCGCGTGGTGAGCACCGGGTGCGCGATCGGGCCGTCGGCCTTCGTGCGGGTGGACCGGATCGTCGTCGGCGCGGCCACTTCGGCGGCCATGCCGACCTCGTCCCAGCCACCCCAGTTGTGCGAGACGACCCGCGCCCGCCAGCCGTGGTCGCCGCGGGCGTAGGCGTCGAGGAAGTTGTTGGCCGCGCAGTAGTCGACCTGCCCGAAGTCGCCGGAGACCGCCGTGACCGACGAGCAGAGCGCGACGAAGTCCATCGGCAGGTCGGCGAACGCCGAGGCCAGCGCCAGTGTCCCGCCGATCTTCGGGGCCAGTACCGCTTCCGCGGCCGCCCGCTCCTTGACCTCCGCCACCCCGCCACCGGGGAGCCCGGCCGCGTGCACGATGCCGTCGAGCCCGCCGAACTCGCGCTCGGCCAGCTCGCGAACTTCCCGCAGCCGCACGGCATCGGTGACGTCGGCGGCGACGACGTGCACCACCGAGCCGGCCGCCTCCATCCGCCGGATCGCCCGGATCGCGCGCGCGGTCCGCTCGGTTCCCTCGTGCTGGTCCCATTCCTCGCGCGGCGGCAAGCCGGTGCGGGTCAGCAGGATCAGCTTCGCCCGGACGCGCAGGGCGAAGTCCTCGGCGAGGGTGACGCCGATGCCGCCGGTGCCGCCGGTGATCAGGTACCGGCCGCCCTCGCGCAGCACGGGCGCCGCTTCGGGCACGGTGACCTGCGTGTGCTCCAGGACCCAGCGCCGGCCCCGCCGCAGGGCGACCTCGGCCTCGGCCGGGCGGAACAGCTCGGCGACGACCTCCTCGGTCACGGCCTCGACGTCGATCCGCCGCACGACCGTGCCGGGGACCTCCAGCGGCAGCACCCGCGCGATGCCGGCGAGGGTCGCGTGTTCGGGCCGGGTCAGGTCGGTGCCGGTGACGTCGGCGGTGCCGCTGCTCAGCACGTCGAGCCGCACCGGCTCGCCCCAGGCTTGGACCAGGTTCAGGACGCTGAAGAACCCACGCTCCTGGGCGGCCATCCCGGTTTCGTCGCCGCCGAGGGCCCACGCGTGGACCACTCGCTCCGGCCGGTCGCCGAGGGCGGTGACCAGCTCGTCGTAGTCCGCCCGCACGCCCGGCCGCAGGGTGAACCCCGTCGGCGTGACGGCGAAGTCGGCACCCGGCCGGACCTCGGTGACCGCGACCCCGGCGTCCCGCAGCAGACCGGGCAGGACGTCGTCGTCGACGAACGCGAGGCAGGACGCGAAGGTCTCCCGCCGCAGGTCCGGGCCGGCCTGCCGCCAGGACGGCACCGCGAACCACTCGTCGAGGGGCAGCGGCCCGCTTGGCTCCTCCGGCTGGACGACCGTCCCCTTCGGATCGGGGTCGACCCAGTACCGCTTGCGCGCATAGGGATAGCCGGGCAGCGGGACGCGGTACCCGGACGTCGTGGGCTCGACGGGTACCCCGTGTGTCCACAGCAGACCGGCTGCGGCGTAAAGGGTTTCGACGTCGCCCTCGCGGTCGGTACGGCCGGGCAGGCTCGGCTGCGGGGCGGGCAGGCCCTTCGGCATCTGGCCTCGGGCGAGCCCGGCCAGCTGGTGCCCGGGGCCGCATTCGACGAGCGCCCACCGCTCGCCGCCGCCGACCAGCGTCCGCACGCAGTCGCCGAACCGGACCGCCTGGCGCAGGTGCGCCGCCCAGTACGCCGGATCCGTGGCCTGCTCGGCGGTGATCCAGCCACCGGTCAGGTTCGACAGGAACGGCAGCGACGGCGCCGACCGCGGCACGGCGGCCACGGCTTCGGTGAACTCGGCCAGGATCGGGTCCATCATCGGCGAGTGGAACGCGTGCGAGGTCACCAGCTCCCGGCACTGCACGTCACTCGACTTCAGCAGCGACGCGAAGTCCGCGACGGCGGCGGACGGCCCGGCGACGACGCACGTCCCCGGCCCGTTGACCCCGGCGATCGACAGCCCGTCCGGCAGCCGCTTCGCGACCGACTCTTCGTCGAGCTGGACGGCGAGCATCGAGCCGGCGGGCATCGACTGCATCAGCTCGCCGCGGCGCACGACCAGCCGCATCGCGTCGGCGAGGGTGAACACCCCGGCCACCGTCGCGGCGACGTACTCCCCGACCGAGTGCCCGAGCATCGCGCCCGGCCGCACGCCCCAGCTGCGCCACAACCGGGCCAGCGCGTACTCGACGGCGAACAGCGCGGGCTGGGTGTAGCGCGTCTCGCGCAGCTCGGCGTCCCCGCCACGGCCGAGGACCAGTTCCTTCAGGCCGGGCAGTCCGGAAAGCTCGCAGCACTCGTCGAACGCCGTCGCGAAGACGGGCTCGCTGCGGTACAGCTCGGCGCCCATCCCGGCGTACTGCGACCCCTGCCCGGAGAACAGGAAGGCCACCTTGAGCTCGCCGGCCTGGGCGGTGACGAGCCGGCGGGGGTCACGCAGCCCGTCGACCGCGTCTTCGGAGTCGCGCGCGACGACCACCGCGCGGTGCGGGTACTCGGTCCGCCCGGCGGCGAGGGTGTGCGCGACGTCGGCGAGGTCGAGGTCGACGTCCCCGGCCAGCCGGTCGGCGAGCCGTTCGATGGCGGTGGCCAGGGTTTCCGGCGTCTTCGCGGACACCCGCAGCAGGTGGGCCGGGTGCGGCCGGCGTGGCCGCCGCGACGCGGGCGCTTCCTCCAGGACGACGTGGGCGTTGGTGCCGCCGACGCCGAAGGAGCTGACCCCCGCCCGGCGCGGGGTGTCCGCCGCCTCCCACTTGGTCACGGTCGTGGCCGGGTGGAACGGGCTGTTCGGGAAGTCGATGCCCGGGTTGGGTTCTTCGTAGTTGATGGTCGGCGGGATCAGCCCGTGCTCCATCGCGAGCACCGTCTTGATCAGCGCCACGACGCCAGCCGCCTGGGACAGGTGACCGATGTTCGACTTCACCGAGCCGATCGCGCACCAGCCGGTGTCCGGCACGCCGTGGCCGTACACAGTGGACAGCGAGGTGATCTCGATCGGGTCGCCCAGCGCGGTTCCGGTGCCGTGCGCCTCGACGTAGCCGATCGTGCGCGGGTCCACCCCGGCCATCCCGACCGCCTGCGCGATGGCCTCGGTCTGCCCGGCGACGCTCGGCGCGGAGAAGCCGACCTTCGTGGCGCCGTCGTTGTTGATCGCGTTGCCGAGCACGACCGCGCGGATGTGGTCGCCGTCCTCCAGCGCCTGGGACAGCCGCTTGACCAGGACCACGCCGACGCCGCTGCTCCACACCGTGCCGTTGGCGCCGGCATCGAACGCGCGCACGTGCCCGTCCGGGGAGGTGAAGCCTTCGACGCCCATGTACCCGATGCCGTGCGGCATCTCCAGGTTCACCCCGCCGGCCAGCGCGAGGTCGCACTCGCCGTTGCGCAGGGCCTCGCACGCCAGGTGCACCGCGACCAGCGACGTCGAGCACGCCGTGTGGATCGCGAGGCTCGGGCCGCGCAGGTTCAGCTTGTAGGACACCGACGTCGTCAGGTAGCTGGGCTGGTTGCCGGTGGACATCCCGATGCCGCCGTGCTGCGAGGCCATCACGCGCTCGTTGCGCAGCAGGTTTTCGATCAGGTAGCCGGTCCGCCCGGTGCCGCCGTAGACGCCGATCGCACCGCCGTAGCGGGCCGGGTCGTAGCCGCCGTCGGTCAGCGCCGAGTGGCACGCTTCGAGGAAGACCCGGTGCTGCGGGTCGGTGATCTCGGCTTCGCGGCTGGTCATGCCGAACAGGTCGGCGTCGAACTCGTCGAAGCCCTCGACCACCGTGGTCGCGTTGACCCAGCTGGGATCGTCCAAAGTGGCCGGATCGGCGCCGCGGGCGAGCAGTTCCTCGCGGGTGGCGGGCTTGATGGACTCGACCCCGTCGACGAGGTTGCGCCAGAACTGCCGGAGGTCGCCGGCGCCGGGCACCCGGGCGGCCATCCCGACGATGGCGATGGGTTCGGCACCCGGTTCGAGGTCGTTCGTCACTGCGGTCGCTCCTGTTCGTGGCCGGTCGTGCCGGCACTGCGGCGGGGTCTTCTGGACGGGGTGCGCCCCCGGCGGGCGGCGACCCGCTCGGCGGCCCTGGCGAGTTCCGGGCTGGGCGCGGCCCCCGCGTGGAGGTGGGTGGCGAGGGCGCGGACGGTGGGGTGGGTGAAGAGGTCGACCATCGGGATCCGGCGGCCGAGCCGGGCGGTGACCTCGGCGTGCACCTTCGCGAGGGCGAGCGAATGCCCGCCGACGTCGAAGAAGTTGTCGGTCACCCGGACGGCGTCGAGGCCGAGAACTTCCCGCCAGGTCGCGGCGATCAGGGCTTCGGTCGCGGCCAGCGCGGCCGGGTCGACGACGGCTTCCGGCCGCGGCCGGGACACCGTCGCCGCTTCG
>NZ_JAAGNB010000784.1:0-4536 GCF_010550475.1 Amycolatopsis sp. SID8362 | reverse complement strand
CTGCTGAGCTCGGCCGCCACCGCGCTCGCGGCCGGCGTGAACACCGCGGCGCCGACCGCGGTCACCACCCGGGCCACCAGGAGGGAGCCGTAGCCGGGCGCGAGCGCCGCGAACAGGTTGCCGGCACCGGTGACGACGAGGGCGGCGACCAGCAGCGTGCGGCGTTCCCAGGTGCCGGTGGCGGCGGCGAAGATCGGCGACCCGATCGCGTAGGCGATGGCGAAGGCCGTCACGAGCTGGGCGGCGGCCGTGGCCGAGACGTGCAGCTCGCCGGTCAGCGCGGGCAGCAGCCCGGCGACGATGTAGCCGCTGGTCCCGACGCCGAACGCGCCGAAAGCGAGGACCGAGATCCTCGAGGACGTGGGTGTGGACATGGGCGGAGGCCCCCAAGCGAAGCAGGTGTTGGTTCGACGAACGTCGTAGTTCGACAATCACCGTACTACGCGGCTGCCGCAATTTCGACAGCCGTCGTACAATGGACGTCATGGCCAAGACCGCCGCACTGCCGCCGCTCGTCCACCCCGAGCGGGACGAGATCACCGTCGAAGGCGTGCTCCGCGCGCTGGCCGACCCGGTACGGCTGGCGATCGTGCGCCAGCTCGCGGCCGCGGACCACGAGATCGCGTGCGGCGGGCTGACCGTGCCGGTGACCAAGTCCACAATCACCCACCACCTGAGCATCCTGCGCCAGGCCGGCGTCGTGGCCGGCCGCCAGGAAGGCACGACGCGGTTCAACTCGTTGCGCCGCAACGACCTGAACGCCCTGTTCCCGGGCCTGCTCGACGGGGTGCTGGCCGCCCCGCGCTGATCACCGGCGTTACGGTGTGGATCGTCACCCGATATCGGGATGACAACGACCCCCTTCCCTTGTTGGACTGTCCATAGGCAGCTCACGGCGCTGGGGCCGAACGGCTGTCTTTCTTTTTGTCCCCGTACTGAACCGATCCAGAGATCGGCTGAGTAATCGATTTCCCACCTTGGAAGGAGTGCCGTGCCCGTCGCGCTGCTCGCGCTCGCCATCGGAGCTTTCGGCATCGGGACCACCGAGTTCGTCATGATGGGCGTGCTGCCACAGGCGGCCGCCGACTTCGGCGTCGACATCCCGACCGCCGGCTACCTCATCTCGGGGTACGCCCTCGGCGTCGTCATCGGCGCCCCCCTGCTCACCGCGGCCGCCGTCCGGCTGCCGCGCAAGACCATGCTGCTGGCCATGATGGGCCTGTTCACCCTGGGCAACGCCCTCTTCGCGCTCTCCCCCAACCAGGAGTTCGGCGTCGCGTTCCGGTTCCTCGCCGGCCTGCCGCACGGCGCGTTCTTCGGCGCCGGCGCGGTCGTCGCGTCGAGCTTGGTCGGCCCCGGCCAGCGCGCCAAGGCCGTGTCGATGATGTTCCTCGGCCTGACCCTGGCGAACGTCATCGGCGTGCCGCTGGGGACGCTGCTCGGCCAGCAGGTCGGCTGGCGCGCCACCTTCGGCGTCGTCGCCGTTATCGGCCTCATCGCGGCCGCGGCCATCGGGAAGCTGGTGCCGCACCAGGGCAAGCCCGCCGACGCGTCGCTGCGGGGTGAGCTGGGTGCGTTCAAGCGGCCGCAGGTGCACCTCGCGCTGGCGATCGTCACGTTCGGCCTCGGCGGCGTGTTCGCGTGCCTGTCCTACATCACGCCGATGCTGACCGACGTCGCCGGCTACTCGCCGTCGAACGTCACGCTACTGCTGTCACTGGCCGGCGTCGGCATGACGATCGGCAACCTGGTCGGCGGCCGGCTGGCCGACCGCGCGCTGATGCCGGGCCTGTACGCGGCGCTGCTGGCGCTGGCCTGCGTGCTCGGGATCTTCACGATCACGGCGCAGGGCAAGGTCGGCGCGGCGATCACGATCTTCTTCGTGGGCGTCGCCGGGTTCATGATCGGCCCGATGATGCAGGCGCGGATCATGGAGAAGGCGGGCGGCACACCGTCCCTGGTGTCGGCCGCCGTCCAGTCCGCGTTCAACATCGCCAACTCGATCGGCGCGTACCTCGGCGGGTTGGTCATCGCGGGCGGGCTCGGCCTGGTGGCTCCCAACTGGGTCGGCGCCCTGCTGGCGGTGTTCGGGCTCTCGCTCGCGGTCGTCTCCGGCGGCCTCGACCGGCGTGAAGCCAAGGCCGAACGCCGCGAGCTCGCGATGGCGTCCTAGGAGGCCTCGAGAAGCGCCACTTTCCCCGTGAAAGTGGCGCTTCCGGGTAGCCGGCTCTCACATCTTGAGAGCGCCGTCCCAAAACACGCATCTTTCCCTACGAAAGCTCCACTTAGGGCGGCCTAGGAGGACGCGAACGGGCCGCCGATGATCGTCAAGGCCACGTACAGCACCGCCGCCGCGAGCCCGGTGTAGGTGACGACGTCGACGATCCGGCCGCGGATCGCCAGCAGGCCCGCCCTGGCGGCCGGGAGCACCGCGCGCAGCACCCCGGCGAGGAGGAGCGCGACGCCGATCAGCGCCGCGCCCTCCCGCCAGTGGTACTGGACGATCCGCAGCGCGGCGACGGCGGCCACCAGCAGCACCAGCGCGAACGGCAGCTGCGTGAACCGGCCCGGCGCGCCCCGGCGGTCGCCGACGTCCCGCCGGTCTTCGGTCATCGTCATCGGCCCAGGAGCGAGCGCTCCGCCGCTTCGACGACGTTGCTGACGAGCATCGCCCGGGTCATCGGGCCGACCCCGCCGGGGTTCGGCGAGACCCAGCCGGCCACGTCATACACGTCCGGGTGAACATCGCCGGTGAGCTTGCCGTCCACGTGGGACACGCCGACGTCGAGCACCGCGGCGCCCGGCGCGACCATGTCCGCCGTGATGATCCCGGGCACCCCGGCCGCGGCGATCACGACGTCGGCGCGGCGGACCTCGGCGGCGAGGTCGCGGGTGCCGGTGTGGCACAGGGTGACGGTGGCGTTCTCGCTGCGGCGGGTCAGCAGCAGGCCCAGCGTGCGGCCGACGGTGATGCCGCGGCCGACCACGGTGACCCGCGCGCCGTTCAGCTCGACGCCGTGGCGCTTGAGCAGCTCGATGATCCCGTACGGCGTGCACGGCAGGGAGCCGGGCTCGCCCAGCGCGAGCCGGCCGAGGCTGATCGGGGCGAGGCCGTCGGCGTCCTTCTCCGGGGCGATGCGCTCGAGCACCGGGTACGGGTCGAGGTGCTTCGGCAGCGGCAGCTGGACGAGGTAGCCGTGGCACGCCGGGTCGGCGTTCAGCTCGTCGATGACGGCTTCGAGCTTGTCCTGGGAGATGTCCGCGGGCAGGTCGCGCCGGATCGAGTTGATCCCGATCTTCGCGCTGTCCGCGTGCTTCATCCGCACGTACGAGTGCGAGCCGGGGTCGTCGCCGACCAGGACGGTGCCCAGGCCCGGCGTCACCCCCTTCGCGGCCAGCGCCGCGACGCGGGGCTCGAGCTCCGCGAAAATGGCGTTCTTGGTGGCTTTGCCGTCGAGAATCTTCGCCGTCACGGTGCCCATTCTGGCAAAGCGACCCCCGCGCGTCGCTTCCAGGCGCGGGTGGTCGCTGCCCGTAGACTGGCCGCTACCCCACACGGTCCTTTCGCGACGCTCACCGCGATCAAGCTGTGATCTACCGCACTTCGCATCGCGCGAGGTCAGACCGGGTGCCGCCGGGTCGCGGAGCGGCAAAACCCACATGCGGGGTGCACACGCGCGCGCGAACAGTCAAAATGTCCCCGTGGCACAACCGACGACGCAGCTGAACGCGACCGAGCAGGACACCCTGGTCAAGCAGATCGGACTTGCCCTGCTGCGTGCCGCCCCGCGCGACTGGCGCAAGGTCACCGCGGAGTACCGAGCTGTCGGGAGGTACCACGAGCTGACCGGCGAGATCGTCACCGAAGACGGGACGGTCCACGAGTGGCTCGCCACCCACGACATCGCCACGCTCTTCGGCAGGCTCCGCGGCGGCATGTACCGCGACGGCCGCGGCACCTGGTTCAACGCGCGCTACCAGCTCGACCACCCGTCGAGCTACAACCTCGAGTACAACCGCGACGAACCCGTGTGGAACCTCGCGCCGCCGCCGCAGGCCTACTCCGACGAGCTGCGGATGTTCCCGCGCACCGAGGACAACGTGCCCGAGTGGCTGATCCGGCGGATGTCCGGGCTCGGCCCGGAGCAGCCGGGGCCGCACTTCCGGATCGCCCGGATCTTCGACACCGTCGGCCCGGCCGGCCGTCCCGTCATCAACCGGCCCGACCTCGAGGTCGACGAGCAGGACCGGCTGCTGGAGTACCTCGAGCGCGCGCCGCTGGTGGTGCCCGAGCGCGGGTACGACATCGACCGGCTGGCCGCGACGCCGGAGGCCACGGTCCCGGTCGCGTTCCACAGCGACGGCCAGTGGATCTGGCCCGCCGCCGTCAACTTCTACCTGCACAAGTACGGCGTTTCGCCCGAACCGGACCTCGTCGAGCACGTCCGCGCGGTCGGGTTCAAGCTGCCGCCGGTCGACGAGCCGACGTTGCAGGCCGCCGCGGGTTACCTCACCCGGGGGAACCAGCCGCCGCCC
>NZ_JAAGNB010000745.1:0-2775 GCF_010550475.1 Amycolatopsis sp. SID8362 | reverse complement strand
AGCGCCCGCCCGGCGCGCTCCAGCGCGGCGGCCGCGGTCAGCGCGACGGCGAGGAACCCGGCGTACGCGACGGCGGCCACCAGCCGCGTCGCGACGAGGACGCCGAACGACTTCGTGAGGCCACCGACCACGTGCATGGCGACGAAGACGGCGAGGAAGCACAAGAGCGCGGTCCGCCGCCGCCACGACCGCGAAAGCGCGGCCATCACCGGCGCCCCGGCGACCATCCCGGCGGCGAAGGCGGACGTGAGGTATCCCGCCTTCGCCAGCGAGACGTCGAAGGCGCCGGCGATACCGGGCACGAGCCCGGCGAGCATGAATTCGGACGTGCCCATGGCGAACACGGCCAGGGCAAGGAGGTACAAGGGCACGGAAGCTCCAGGGATCACGAGATCGAGAGGACGATTTCGTGGTCACCCGGTGACCGCGGAACAGGGAGTTATCGGGCCACCGGGAAGACCGGCGGCCCGGCCTTGGACGCTTCGGGGCTCGACATGGCGGTGAGGTTACCCGACGGACGGCTTGCCCGGCTGGTAGAGCCAGGTGCGGAAGAACGAGCGGAGGTCGCGGCCGGTCAGCTGCTCGACGAACTGGATGAACTGCTGCGTCGAGACGGTGCCGTACCGGTGCTCCGACGGCCACTTCGTGAGCATGTCGAAGAAGGCCCGGTCGCCGATCTTCAGGCGCAGCGCCTGCAGGGCCATCGCGCCGCGGTTGTAGACCAGGTCGTCGAAGATGTGGTCCCGGCCGGGGTCGGCGACCTTGCCGCTCCAGTCCTTCTCGTCGGCGTAGGTCTTCTCGAAGGTCTGCTGCACCGGAACGCCGTTGAACTTCTCCTGGTAGAGCCACTCCGAGTAGGTCGCGAAGCCTTCGTTGAGCCAGATGTCCGACCAGTGCACCGGGGTCAGGCTGTCGCCGAACCACTGGTGGCCGAGCTCGTGGGCGAGCAGGTCGCCGTCGACCTCGCTGGTGCGCTGGTCGTAGACCGGCCGGCTCTGCGTCTCGAGGGCGTAGCCGACCCCGACGTCGGCGAGGATGCCGCCGGTCGAGTCGAACGGGTACCGCCCGTACACCGAGGATTCCCACTGGACGACCTGCGCGGTGGTCTGGTTCAACACCTGGCCCTGCCCGGGCACGGTGTCGATCGACTTGCCGATCGCGGTGATGTTCGGCAGGCCACCGGCCAGCACGCCCCGCGTCACGTTGTAGTCGCCGATCGCGATCATGCTCAGCTCGCTGGCCATCGGCCGGTCCATGGTCCACCGGAACGTGGTCCGGTTGTCGCGGGTGGTGGTCGGCCCGGGTTCGCCGTTGGCCAGCACGGTGAGCCCGGCCGGCACGGTGATGGTCTGGGTGTAGGTCGCCTTGTCACCGGGGCTGTCGTTCACCGGGTAGTAGGTCGCCGCGCCGATCGGCTGGTTGAGCGCGACCGCGCCGTCCTTGGTGCTGACCCAGCCGGAGACGCCGAGCGCCGGGTCGTCGATCTTCTGCGGCACGCCGGAGTAGCTCACGGAGACGGTGAACGGGCTGCCCGCGCGCAGGCCGGACGGCGGGGTGATCACCAGCTCCTGGGCGCCGCTGCGGGTGAAGGCGGCGGTCCGGCCGTTCACCGAAAGCTTGCTGATCGCCAGCGGTCCCTGGAAGTCCAGGTCGAAGCGGGAGAGGTCCTGGGTGGCCGTGGCGAGGATCGTCGTGGTCGCGTCGATCGCCTGGGTCTTCGGGTCGAACGCCAGCCGGATGTCGTAGTGGCCGACGTCGTAGCCGCCGTTGCCCATGTCGGGGAAGTACGGATCCCCGCCACCCGCCGCCCCCGGCGAGAACCGCGGCTGTGCGGTCGCCGCGTCCGCCGGGCTCCCGGCGGCCAGCAGAGCCGCCGCCAGCACGGCGGAGACGACCATCAAGTGGCTACGACCGGCTCGCATGGATCCTCCTCGACAGTCATCGGCGGTGAAGAGTAGGTCCGATCCGACACCCGAATCAACCCCGATTCGAGGGTGGACAACGGTGATCCTCAGTGCTCCGCCGAAGTCGCGACGGTTTGCGTGGCAGCGGCTCCCGGACCCGGGTCAGGGCCGGAAGCTCGCCCGGTAAGCCTGCGGGCTCCGCCCCACCACCCGCTTGAACCGCTCCCGGAACGCGGTCGGCGACCCGAACCCCACCTCGCCCGCGATCCGGTCCACCGGCTCCGCCGTCGCCTCCAGCAGGTGCTGCGCCCGCCGCACCCTCGCCCGCAGCAACCACTGCAGCGGCGTCGTTCCCGTCTGCTCCCGGAACCGGCGGTTGAGCGTGCGCGTGCTCATCCCCGCGTGCCCCGCGATTCCCGGCAGCGTCAGTTCCGACGCGCAGTTCTCCTCCAGCCACGCCAGCAGCGGCTCCAGCTCGGACCCGCGCGGGGCCGGCGGGGTGTCGTGGACGATGAACTGCGCCTGCCCGCCCTCGCGTTCCAGGGGCATCACCGACATGCGGGCCGCGTCGGCGGCCACCGCCGAACCGTGGTCGCGGCGGACCAGGTGGAGGCACAGGTCCAGGCCCGCCGCCGCGCCCGCCGAGCTCAGGAACTGGCCGTTGTCGACATAAAGGACGTCCGGGTCCACCTCCACCGACGGGTGCCGGCGCGCCAGCTCGGGCGCAGCCGCCCAGTGGGTGGTCGCGCGCAGGCCGTCGAGCAGGCCCGTCTCCGCCAGGATGAACGCGCCCGAGCAGATCGACGCGATCCGCGCGCCCCGGCCGGCCGCCGCGCGCAGCGCCGTCACCACCGGCGCCGGGACCGGCGGG
>NZ_JAAGNB010000694.1:0-13878 GCF_010550475.1 Amycolatopsis sp. SID8362 | reverse complement strand
GGGCGGCGGTCGCCAGGCGCGCCCGTGGGGCTGAGGTGGCTGGTCGGCCGTGCGTGCGGTGTGGGCGGCGCGAGGCTCGTGGTCGCGAGGCTGCCCCCCCGCGCCGAGGTGGGCAGGAGTGCCCCGCCGGCTTCCGGTCAGCCCAGGGCCCACAACCTCGCGTAGTGGCCCTCCGCCGCCAGGAGTTCCTCGTGGGTTCCCGTCTCGACGATGCGGCCGTGGTCCAGGACCACGATGCGGTCCGCGCGGGCCGCGGTCGCCAGGCGGTGGGCCACCACGAACGTCGTGCGGCGGCGGGCGACCGTCTCCGTCGCGCGCAGGACCGCCGCCTCCGTCGAGGGGTCCAGGGCCGCCGTCGCCTCGTCCAGGAGCAGGACGTCCGGGTCCACCAGCTCCGCCCGGGCCAGCGCCACCAGCTGGCGCTGGCCCGCCGACAGGGACCGGCCGCGTTCGCCGACCGGTTGCAGGAAGCCCGCCGGCAGCGCCGCGACGCCGTCGAACGCGCCGACCGCGCGGACCGCCGCTTCGACCTCCGCGTCGGACGCGGACGGGCGGCCGTACCGGACGTTGTCGGCCACCGTGCCCGAGAACAGGTGGGCTTCCTGCGGGACCACGCCCATCCGGCGGCGCAGGCCGGCCAGCTCGTACTCGCGGACGTCCGTGCCGTCGATGCGGACCTCGCCGCCGGTGACGTCGTAGTAGCGGGCGACCAGCTTCACGACCGTCGACTTGCCGGCGCCGGTCGCGCCGACCAGTGCGATCGTCTCGCCGGCGCCGACGTCCAGCGAGAACTGCTCCAGCGCCTTCGCCTCGACGCCGGTGTAGGAGAAGTCGACGTCCTTGAACGCCACCTCGCCGCGCAACCGGTCCGGTACCGCGACCGAACGCTCGGCCGCCGGGACCGACGTCGGCGTGCGCAGCAGGTCGCCGATGCGGCCGAGCCCGACCCGGGCCTGCTGGTAGCCGTCGAACACCGACGAAAGCTGCTGGATCGGCGAGAAGAACTGCTGCAGGTAAAGCAGGAACGCCAGCAGCACGCCGGCCGACAGCGTGCCCGCCGCGACGCGGTTCGCGCCCACCACCAGCACCGTCGTGGTCGCCAGGTCCGACAGCAGCGCCACCAGCGGGAAGTACGTGGCGACGTACTGCTGGGCCCGCAGCCGCGAGCGCCGGTACGAGTCGCTCAGCGAGGCGAACGCTTCCGCGGAACGGTCTTCGCGCGAGTACGCCTGCGTGACGCGCAGTCCGCTGACGTTCTCCTGCATGTCCGCGTTGACGACGCTGACCCGCTCGCGGGCTTCGTTGTACGCCTTCGACGCCGCCCGCCGGAAGATCACCGTGGCCACCGCCAGCACCGGCACCATCGCCAGCGCGAACAGCGCCAGCCCGGCGTCGGTGACCAGCAGCGCGACGGCGATCCCGGCCAGCGTCAGCGCGCTGACCACCGCCGTGGCGAGCCCGGTCTGCAGGAACGTCGAGAGCGCGTCGACGTCCGTGGTCATCCGGGTCATGATCTTCCCGGACAGCTCCCGCTCGTAGTAGTCGAGCCCGAGCCGCTGCAGCTGCGCGTAGCTGCGCACGCGCAGCGAGTACAGCACCGTCTCGCCGACCCGCGAGGTCAGCCGGGTCTGCGCGAACACGACCAGCCAGTCGGCCGCGATCACCAGCGCGCCGATGCCGGCCGCCAGCCAGACCAGCCACTCGACGCCGACGCGGACGCCGTGGTCGACCCCGAACTGGTACAGCGCCGGCAGCGCGATCGACGCCAGCGCGTCCGCCGCCACCAGCCCGATCACCACGGCCAGTGGCCAGCGGACCGGCCGCAGCAGCCGGGCCAGCCGGAAGCCGGGGTCGGGGGCCGTGACGTCCACATCGGACAGCCGCGGCTCGTCGACGGCGGGCTGCAGGGCCCGCACGCCCTCGATCAGTTCCGGGGTCGGCGGCATGTCGAGGCCGGCGCCGCCGTGGCCGACGAACCCGCTGCTGTTCGGGTCGCCGCTGCGCAGGCGCGCCGCGTCGGCCAGCTCGTCGACCTCGTCGCGCTCGTCGTCGCGCGGCCACAGCGCCGGCGTGACCCCGGCCGGCCCGAGATCCAGGCCCTCGCACCGGTGCTTCTCCTCGACGCCGTCGCCCGGGCCCGCGATCAGCTCGCGGAACAGCGGGCAGCGCGCCATCAGCTCGGCTTCGGTGCCGACGTCGACGACGTGGCCGTCGTCCAGCACCGCGATCCGGTCGGCCAGCGCCAGCGTCGAGCGGCGGTGCGCGATCAGCAGCGTCGTCCGGCTCGCCGTGACCGCGCGCAAGGTGTCGTGGATCGCCGCTTCCGTGACGGTGTCGATCGCGGAGGTGGCGTCGTCGAGGATGAGGATCCGCGGGTCGGTGATCAGCGCCCTGGCCAGCCCGAGCCGCTGCCGCTGGCCGCCCGAGAGTGTCAGCCCGCGTTCGCCGACCAGCGTCTCGTAGCCCTCCGGCAGCGCGCGGATGAACTCGTCGGCCTCCGCGGCACGCGCGGCCGCGAAGACTTCCTCGTCGCTCGCGTCCGGCCTGCCGTAGGCGATGTTGTCCCGGATCGTCGTGGAGAACAGGAACGCTTCTTCGAACACGACGCCGATCGCCTGGCGCAGCTGCCGCATCGGCACGTCCCGGACGTCGAGCCCGCCGACGCGCACCGCGCCCGCGTGCACGTCGTAGAACCGCGGCAGCAGCAGCGAGATCGTGGACTTCCCGGAGCCCGCGGTGCCGACCAGCGCGAGGGTCTCGCCCGGGTGCGCGGTGACCGAAAGCCCGTTGAGCACCGGTTCGCTGCGCGTGTACCCGAAGCGGACGGCGTCGAGCTCCACGCCCAGCGGGCCGTCCGGCAGCGGTTGCGCGTCCGGCGCGTCGACGACCTCCGGTTGCGCGTCGATCAGCTCGTACACGCGCTCGGCGCCGGCGCGGGTCAGCTGGGCCTGCACGACCAGGCTGGACAGCATCCGCGCGGGCCCGACCAGCGTCGCGAGGTAGGTCGCGAAGGCGAGGAACGTGCCGAGCGTGATGGCCCCGTTCATGGCGAGGACACCGCCGATGCCGAGCACGGCGACCTGGCCGGCGGCGGGCAGGGACGCGGTCGTCGCCGTCGGGACCGCGGACAGCTTCGCCGCGCGAAGCCGCTCCGCGAACAACTTGCGCGCGGTCGCTTCCAGCCGCCCGACTTCCCGCGCCTCCTGGCCGAAACCCTTGACCACGCGGACGCCGGTGACGGTCTCCTCGACCTGCTGCGCGACGTCGCCCGCGCGCTGCTGCGCCGACCACGTCGCCGGGAAGAGCCGCTTGCGGCCGCGCGCCACGATGATGCCGACCGCGGGCGTGACGACCAGCGCGATCAGTGTCAGCACCGGGGACAGCCACAGCATCGCCGCGAACGAAAGCAGCGCGAAGAGCACCGAACCGAAGGACACCGGGATCTGCATCAGGATCCCGGTGACCAGTTGCAGGTCGGAGATCGCGCGCGAGACGATCTGGCCGGTCCGCATCGCGTCCTGCTTGCCGCCGTCCAGCCGCGAAACCGCGTTGAAGACCCGCTGCCTCAGGTCGTGCTGGACGCCGAGGGCGAGCTTCCCGCCGACGTACCGGCGCACGAACGCGGTGCCGAACGCCACCAGCTGCAACGAGATCAAGAAGGCCGCGACCCCCGGCAGCCCGCCCGTCCGCCCCGCCACCGCGTCGTCCACCGCCGTGCGCACCAGCAACGGGCTGACGGCCTGCACGCCGACGCTGAAAACGGCGGCGGTCAGCGACAGCACGACGAGCGCGCGGTGCTCCCAGGCCGCGGCGGACAGCCGGCGGACCCAGCCGGCGGTCTCGGCTGGTGGGAGCTCTTGACGGGAGCGGGGCGGGGCGGTGGTCACGTCAGGACAGTAAGCGCGGCCACCGACAATTTATTTCCGCGAACGCCGTGAAGGCCACCTCGAGCACGTCGAGATGGCCTTCACGAACGGGTGAAACCTAGGTGATGTCGCGCTTCTGGTTGCCCAGCCAGCCGAGACCGAAGAAGAGCATGGTCCAGGCGAAGAAGATCAGCGCCGACGCCCACCACGAGATCACGCCCGGCGCGCCCGCGGCGAGCTGCAGACCCAGCTGCGACCAGTGGTCGACCCCGCCGGGGAGGTTGAGCGTGTTGATCCCGAACGCGTCCGCCGCGATCCCGCCCACGATCCCGTTGGCGGTGCCGTTCGGCAGGATCCCGCCCAGGATGTCGACCGGGCCCCAGAGCGCGATGACCAGCACGTTCTCCACGATCAGGAACCACACCAGGAACAGCACCACGGCGAGCGGCACGCTGCGCAGCACCGCGCCGAACCCGATGCCGAACAGCGTCACCAGCACCGACGCCAGGATCGTCCCGCCGAGCGCGGCCAGCCACTGGCCCGCGCTGGGCCACCGGCCGGAGTCGACCGAAGCCATCACCGCGACGGCCGAGACGCCGAAGCTCACGAGGCCGTAGATCGCGCCCCACGCCACGTAGGTCAGCATCTTCGCGGTCAGCGCCGCGATCCGGTTCGGCGCGGTCAGGAACGTCGTCGTGATCGTCTTGCTGCGGTACTCACCGGCCAGCGCGAAGACCCCGAACAGGCCGGGGATCAGCTGCGCGATGTTCACGCCGTGCGCGAACGCCAGCAGCCCGACCGGCAGCTTGCTCGCGTCCAGGCCGACCGCGCCCGCGACCTCGCGGGCGTCGCTCGAACCGATGAAATCCGCGAAGTCGTTGGTGATCTTGCCCCAGACGAACGTCAGCCAGAACGCCACCAGCGCCAGCGGGATCAGCAGCACCCACCAGGTGTTCAGCGACAGCGTCTTGCGGAACTCCGCCTTGATCAGGTTGCCCATCACTGCTGCGGTCCTCCCCAGTGCTGCTGCTGGTGCTGCGGGCCCGAAGGCGGGTACTGCTGCGGCGGGTAACCGGGCGGCGGCCCCTGGTACTGCGGCTGCTGCGGCGGCGGGTAACCCGGCGCACCCGTGTACTGGGCCTGCGTCAGCTGGAAGAACATCCGCTCCAGGTCGGCGTGGTCCTCCTGCATCCCGTAGACCGCGATCCCGGCCTTCGCGGCGATGTCACCGATCTGCTGGACGGTCGACCCGGCGACCGCGACCCGGCCGTCCGGCGTCGGCGAAACCCCGGTGATGCCGTTCTCCTGCAACGCCTTCACGAGCGCCGACGGGTCGGCCGGCTGCACCAGCACCCGCGACTGCTGGCTCTTGCGCAGCTGCTCCAGCGGGCCGTAGTAACGCGTGACGCCCTGGCTGATGATCACCACCTGGTCGATCAGCTGCTCGACCTCGTTCAGCAGGTGGCTCGACACCAGCACGGTCCGCCGCTGCTCCCGCGCGTAGGACCGCAGGAAGTTCCGCAGCCACAGGATGCCCTCGGGGTCGAGCCCGTTCGTCGGCTCGTCCAGCACCAGCACCTGCGGATCACCGAGCAGCGCGGTCGCGAGCGCCAGCCGCTGCCGCATGCCGAGCGAGAACCCGCCCGCCTTCCGGTCCGCGGCACTGCCCAGGCCCACCAGGCCGAGCACCTCGTCCGCGCGCCGGTCCGGCACGCCGACGGCCGCCGCGTAGACACGGAGGTGGTTGCGGGCCGTCCGGCCCGGGTGAAAACCCTCGTTTTCCAGCACCGAGCCGACCACCCGCGCCGGATTCCCCAGCTGCGAGTGCGGACGCCCGTTGATCGTCGCCATCCCCGACGTGGGCGTCACCAGCCCGAGCAGCATGCGCAACGTCGTCGTCTTCCCGGCGCCGTTCGGGCCCAGGAAGCCCGTCACCGACCCGGGTTCGACCGTGAAGCTGAGGTTCTGCACCGCGTTCACCGCGCCGAACTGCTTGCTCAGGTTCTGCACCACAATCCGGCCACTGCCGTCGTGCATACCGTCCCCTAACGTTCCCCGCTGATGCGGCGTCATCCTGCCCTACCGCCGCCCGTCCCGCGCACGGAACTCCCGAACCCGAGGGGAGCGACGTTCGTCACGTTCCGCAACCGGCGAGCGTCGTGACCTGAGGATTTCCCGGCCACGGCAGATCAACTTGGTAAAGAATTCGTTCGACTTGCCGACCCGGTGCAGCGAACTCGTGCAAAGACCTCTAAGCTAGGTATCGGCGACCCGCTCCCAGTGACCCCCAGGCTGGTTGAGCGGGTCGCCCCTTCGTCTCTGCTTCGGGCTTCGCCCTTCGCTCGACTTCGTCCTTTTGCCCGGGGGCCGAGCCCCCGGAGCCCCCACGGTGCGGTCTGCGCCGGTCCCAGCGTGGTCTTGGGGTGGTCCCGTCGTGTGGGCTGGTGGGGGTTGTGGTGTGGGATCGTTGCGCGATGCGGATCTTGCTCGTCGAGGATGAGCGGCGGCTGGCTGAGGCGCTGCGGGCCGGGTTGGGTGCTGAGGGGTATGCCGTTGACGTCGCGCATAACGGGCGGGATGCGCTTTGGCTGGCGGGGGAGCATCCCTATGCCGCGATCGTGCTGGACATCATGCTGCCCGGGTTGAACGGGTATCGCGTCTGTCGGCGGCTGCGGGAGCGGGGGGACAGTACGCCGATTCTCATGCTCACCGCCAAGGATGGGGAGGATGACGAGATCGAGGCGCTGGATACCGGGGCCGACGACTTTCTGCCGAAGCCCTTCTCTTACGGGGCGCTGCTGTCGCGGTTGCGGGCGCTTATCCGGCGGGGTGGTGCTACCCGGCCGGGGGTTCTCCGGTTGGGTGATCTCGAGCTTGATCAGGCTGGGCGGACCTGTCGGCGGGGTGGGGTTGACGTTGCGCTCACCACCAAGGAGTTCGCTCTGCTTGCCTATCTCATGCAGCGGCCGGGGCAGGTGGTTGGCAAGGCGGAGCTGCTCGACAATCTGTGGGACTTCGCGTCGTCTGCCACTGCCAACCTCGTTGAGGTGCACGTCAGTGCCTTGCGGCGCAAGCTTGGTGCCGAAACCATCCGGACTGTTCGTGGGGCTGGGTACCACGTGGTGAGTGCGGGTGCCTAGGTTCTTCCGCTCGACCCGCTTCCGTGTTGCGGTCACGGCCTTCGTCGCGTCGGCTGTTGCGCTGGGGGCGGTCGCTGTGTGGTTTGTGTTGCAGGCGGAAGGGCGGCTCCGGAATGCCGCCGCGCAGCTTGCCGATGCCCATGCCGACGCGATCGTGCAGTTGCTGAACACCGGTGCCGCGCCTGGCGATCTTTCCCTGCTCGTGCGGGATTCGATTTACGAGGTCGTCGACCGTGGGGGGGCGGGGGTCTCCGTCGCGTCCTGTCCTGTGCTGCGCGGGGCTAGCCTTACAGTGTACGACGCCGACGTCACCTTGCGGCCGTTCGAGTTCGACCGGGCTGATCGGCGGTCGGTGGGGTGTGCTCCCGAGTTGCGCGGGGTCGATGATGATCTGGCTTTGCACGTCGTGCATGCCACCAGTGGTGATAGCAGGTATCAGGTTTACGCTGGTGTGCAGCTTGATCCCGAGGGGCAGGCGGCTGTCGACTCGGTGCGGGCCGTGCTCACGTTTGGTGTGCCCGCGGTCGCGCTGCTCATCGGGGTCATCGCCTGGCTCGCCGTGCGGCGGTCGCTGCGGCCGGTCGAGGCCATCCGCGGTGAGGTTGCCGAGATCGGCGCGCACGACCTGGGGCGGCGGGTGCCCGCCCCGCGCAGCGGTGACGAGATCGCGCGGCTGGCCGGGACGATGAACGACATGCTCGCCCGGCTAGACGAAGCCGTCACGCGGCAGAGCCGGTTCACCTCCGACGCGTCCCATGAGCTGCGCACGCCGCTCGCGTCGTTGCGGACGCAGCTCGAGGTCCTGCTCGCGCACCCGGACCGGCTCGACTGGCGGCACGCCTGCGAGAACGCGCTGCTCGACGTCACCCGGCTGCAGGACCTCGTCGCCGACCTCGTGCTGCTGGGCAAGCTCGACCACGCCGGGCCCGACCGCCTCGAACCCGTGCCGCTGTCCGAAGTGGCCGAAGCCGTCGCGGCCGGGCGCGCCGAAGTTGAGGTTCGCGGGACACCGGTGGTGCGCGGGCATCGGTCGCGGCTCGAACGGCTCCTGCGCAACCTCGTCGACAACGCGCGGCGGCACGCGGTGTCCCGGGTCGTCGTCGAGGTGTCCGCTGTGGACGGATGGGCGGTGCTGGCGGTCACCGACGACGGCCCCGGCGTCCCCGAGGCGGACCGCCGGCGCGTGTTCGACCGGTTCGTCCGCCTCGACGACGCCCGCGCCCGCGACGACGGCGGATCGGGCCTGGGCCTGGCGATCGTCGCCGACATCGCGCGCGCCCACGGCGGCACGGCCGAGGTCGAAGCGGGGAGCCGGTTCGTCGTCCGCCTCCCGGAGCTGAAGACGTCTTAAGCCGGCTTCAGGCTCGGTTCAGCGTGCGCGATCGACGCTGCCGCCATGATCATCTCTTGGCGGCCCCTCGACCACGCCGCGTACCGGTCGTCGTCGTGGTTCCCCGGCCTGACCGGCCTGCGCGCGCTCGCGGCGCTGGCCGTCGTGTTCTTCCACTACGGCGGCCCCGCGGTCGACCGGCTGCAGGGCTGGATCGCCGTCCAGCTGTTCTTCGTGCTGTCCGGCTTCCTCATCACGACACTGGCGTTGCGCGAGGAGGACCGCACCGGCCGGATCTCGTTGCGGGACTTCTACGTCCGCCGGGTTTTCCGGATCCTGCCGGTGTACTTCCTCCTGCTCGGCCTGACGGCGCTGGCGGTGACGCTCGCCGGGACGTACGGCAGCAGCCGGCTCGCCGACGCGATGCCGTACTACCTGACCTTCCTGAACGAGGTCGTCGGCTTCAACACGCCGTACCCGACGTCGTGGTCGCTGGGCGTGGAGGAGAAGTTCTACCTCGCCTGGCCCGCGCTGCTCGTGCTGACGTCGTTCGCGAAGACCGGCAAGACGGCGCTGCGCCTGCTGATCGGCGCCGGCGGGGTGGGGTTCGTGCTCGGCGTCCTGCCGCTCGCGCCCGCGCACCAGTGGGCGAGCCTGTCCGTGCACTACGGCTCGCTGGTCGTCGGCTGCGTGCTCGCGCTGGCGCTGCACCACCCGCGCGGGTTCGCGGTGCTGCGCCCGCTGACCAGCCCGGCCGCGGCGGTGCTGGTGGCGCTCGGGTTCTGCGCCCTGCAGCTGTCGGTCAAGCCGCTGGGGCGGGCGTTCGGCGGGAACTGGCAGTTCGTCGTCCCGGTCTACGCGGTGGGGGCGGCGCTGCTGCTCGTCGCGGTGGTCTCGGCGGGCCCGGTCCGGCGGGTGCTCTCGAGCCGGGCGCTGACGTTCGTCGGCGACCGGTCCTACGCGCTCTACCTGGCCCAGACGGGCGCGGCGGGCGTGACCGGGCTGCTGTTCCCGACGGGACTGGGCAAGGCGGTCGCGACGTCCGCCGTCGCGCTGCTCTTCGCGTGCGGTCTGCGGAAGTGGGTCGAGCTGCCGGCGATCTCGTACGGGAGGCGGCTGCTGCGAAAAGGGGAGCGGGCCCCTGCCGTGGAGAGACAGGGACCCGCTCGGGTGGGATAGGTCAGGCGAGGACGGTGTCCAGCGGCGTGTGCACCAGGTCGTGGGCCACCGCGACCGGGCCGTTGGTCAGCGCGCCGTCGTGCGTGTTGAGGCCCTTCGCGAGCGCGGCGTCGGCCTGCAGCGCGGCCTTCCAGCCGTGCTCGGCCAGCTGTACAGCGTAAGGCAGCGTGACGTTGGTGAGGCCGTAGGTCGACGTCCGGGGCACCGCGCCCGGCATGTTCGCGACGCAGTAGAAGACGGACTCGTGCACGGTGTAAGTCGGGTCGTCGTGCGTGGTCGGGCGCGAGTCGGCGAAGCAGCCGCCCTGGTCGATCGCGATGTCGACGAGCACGCTGCCGGGCTTCATCCGGGAGACGAGGTCGTTCGAGACCAGCTTCGGCGCCTTCGCGCCCGGGACCAGCACCGCGCCGATGACCAGGTCGGCCTGCAGCACGGACTCCTCGACCGACAGGCGGTTCGACGTCACCGTGCGGATGCGGCCGCCGAAGTCGTTGTCGATCTGGCGGAGGCGGTCGACGTTGGTGTCGAGGATCTCGACGTCCGAGCCGAGGCCCAGCGCGACGCGGGCGGCGTTGAGGCCGGCCACGCCGCCGCCGATGACGACGACGCGCGCCGGGTGCACGCCGGGGATGCCGCCGGGCAGGACACCGCGCCCGCCGCTCGGCTTCATCAGCGAGAACGCGCCGACCTGCGGGGCCAGCCGGCCCGCGACCTCGGACATCGGGGCGAGCAGCGGGAGGGCGCCGTTGGCGGTCTGCACCGTCTCGTAGGCGATCGCGGTGGTGCCGGCGGCCAGCAGCGCGTCGGTCAGCGGCCGGTCGGCGGCGATGTGCAGGTAGGTGAAGAGGACCTGGTCGCGCTTGAGGCGGCCGTACTCCTCGGCGATCGGCTCCTTGACCTTGAGGACGAGCTCGCCCTCGGCCCAGGTCTCGTCGGCGGTCGCGAGGATCTTCGCGCCGGCGGCGACGTACTCCTCGTCGGCGATGGACGAGCCGGTGCCCGCGCCGGTCTCGACGAAGACGTCGTGCCCGCGCCCGACCAGCTCGTGCACGCCGGCCGGGGTCAGCGCGACCCGGTACTCGTGCTTCTTGATCTCACGGGGAACGGCGATACGCACGGTCGGCCTCCTGGGTCGGTCTGCGTCGAAAATCGGTGCGGTGTTGCCACTCACGGTGAGCCACCCGGACGGCGGTGTCATCGTGCTGCGCGGACATTTCTTCGCGGCTTTCGTGGTGCTCCGCGGACAACACCGTTGACTTCGACTTCACTTGAAGTTGCAGCGTGGGCGCATGAGAGCTGTTTGGTTGCGCGAGTTCGGCGGGCCGGAGGTGCTGGTCCCGGGGGATGCGCCGGACCCGGTCGCCGGGCCCGGTCAGGTGCTGGTCGAAGTGGCCTTCGCGAACACCACTTTCGTCGAGACGCAGTTCCGGGCGGGCGCGCCCGGGCCGTTCCGGGCGGAGCCGCCCCTGATCCCCGGCAACGGCGTCGGCGGGGTGATCAGCGCGGTCGGCGAAGGGGTGGACCCGGGACTGGCCGGCCAGCGGGTGGTGACGTCGACCGGCGGCTCCGGCGGCTACGCCGAGCGCGTCGCGGTGGACGCGGCCGCGGTGTTCGCGGTACCGCCCTCCCTGGAACTCGACGCGGCGGTGGCGGTGCTCGCGGACGGCCGCACCGCGACCGGCTTGGTGCATGCCACCAGGGTGCGCCCGGGCGATCGAGTCCTGGTCGAGGCAGCGGCAGGCGGCGTCGGCGGCCTGCTGGTCCAGCTGTCGAAGGCAGCGGGCGCATCAGTGATCGGCGCGGCGGGCGGTCCCGCGAAGGTGGCCCGGGTCGTGGGCGCGGATGCAGTCGTCGACTACCTGTCCCCGAACTGGGCCGCATCGGTGGGCGAGGTCGACGTGGTCTTCGACGGCGTGGGCGGCGCGATCGGCGCGGCCGCGTTCGGCTTGCTGCGCCGAGGTGGACGCATGGCGGTCTACGGCCTGGCGAGCGGCTCGTGGGCGGAAGTGTCCGAAGAGGACGCTGCGGCGAGCGGAGTCTCGCTGGTCCGCTCGATCGGTGGCGCGGCGGAGATGCGCGCGTTCACGGAGTCGGCACTGGCAGAGGCGGCGGCGGGCCGGCTGGTGCCGGTGATCGGACAGCGCTTCCCGCTGGAGAAGGCCGCGGACGCGCACGCGGCGATCGAATCCCGGACCACGGTGGGGAAGACTCTGCTGGTCGTGTGAGCGAGTTCGAGGTGTGCCTCGCCTGGCCGGTCACCGCCGAGGGCCGCCCGGCAACGGTGGCGTTCCTCGGTTTTCGGGCCGCCGGAGCCGGAACACCGCGCCCCACCCTTCCCTGGGGGACGAGCCCCGCTCAGTCTATCGGCGGCCCCTGACAGTTCGGCCGTTTTCGGGGGCTGCGCGGTCGAGTTGTCCACATCGGACGGGGGCTGTGGACAGCTCGGCGGCTGGGGTGCGGACAGCGTTGCCGAGCGGCGAAGACAGTGGGACCCGCGGTTCGGTGTACCTGCGCGAGAACCGGCGTGGGCGCACTCGCGGTCTTCACGACGGACCGCAGCTATCGCGCGCGGCGGTTTGTCCGGCGGAGGCTGCGCCGGTGTCTTGAATGAGTCATTCAGGTCTTCGGAGGTCCTGAATGACTCATTCAAGACATCGCAGGCCCGCCCGGCGCCACTCGTCACGCCGCCGGACGCGGTGAACGACCCGTTCACGACCTCCGCGGCCGCACGCACCGGAACGCGACCCCGCCGCGCCGCCCGAGTGCCATGAGGGGCACCCCATGGACTTCGAAGCCATGAAGGTGCCCCTCAAGAACAAACGTCAGCCGCGGTAAGCGGACCACGAGCTGTTCATCCGCGTGCCCTGGCCTGCGGTGAACTCGTACATGCACCCGTCATAGCTGTAGTCCATGAAGTTGTGCACCGGGTCCTTGCCCGTCGACGTGCACGTGTCCTTGTTCGTCGGGCACCCGGACGTCGCCGTCGCCTCGGCCGGGGTGTCCGACACGTAGTCGCCCGAACCGGAGCAGCCGCCCTGGAAGGTGTGGTACAGCCCCATCCAGTGGCCGACCTCGTGGGTGGCCGTGTCGCCCTCGTTGTAGTTGGTCGCCGAGCGGCCCGGGAGGGACTCGTCGAGGATGACCACGCCGTCCATCTTGGGCTGGGAGTTGTAGTTCCAGGGGAACGTCGCCCAGCCGAGGAGGTCGTCGCCGAGGTTGGCGGTGTAGATGTTCAGCGCGTTCTTGCCGCCCTTGCGCAGCGAGTTCTTCATGTTGCGCTCGGCGGACGTGCCGTCGGTGATGCCGTTGTACCAGGTGGAGTTGTTCGTGTAGTCGGTGCTCACCAGCGAGAAGCTGAAGCCGCTGGAGGCGTACGCGCTGTTCAGCACCGAGATCTGCTTGGTGATCGTCGATGACGGCAGGTTGCCGGTCGAGCCGCTCGTGATCACGTGGAAGTACACCGGGATCGAGACGGCCGCCGCGGCCTTGAACGACGTGCGCTTGCCTGCCAGCTTGCTCTGCATGTCCGCCTCGACGCGGGCCGCTTCCGCCGGGGACAGGCTGTCGGCGTGGCCGTCCTTGCTGCGGTCCGCGGCGTGCGTGGGCGTGAAGCAGTCGGCGGACGGCGCCGCGACCGCGCTGCCGGTGGTGGTGCCCGGGACGACCAGGGCGACCAGGGAGAGCGCGGACACCGCGCCCAGCTTGACGGCCCTGCGCAACCGCTCCGAACTGCTCATGGACACTCCTCTGCGACGACCCGGCGACCCCGGGTGGTGCAGAGAAAAATGCGTCAAGCGATCACCCGAATCCACCACCTTTCGGCTGGAAAACACAATCCGGACGATCGGCGCGATCCATGCGGAGCAACGCATGCGTCGCGTACTGGGCCGAACGGCGCAATCAGCTCCAGCGCAGCGCGACCAGCTGGATGAGCAGCGCCAGCCGGACGTCGGGGTCGTCGAGGTCCAGCGGGACCAGCTCCAGGAGCTTCCGCATCCGGTAGCGGAGGGTGTTCGGGTGGATCCGCAGTTCCCGCGCCGCCGCGCGCGGGTCGCCGGGGTGGCGCAGCCACTCGTAGAGCGTCTCGACGTAGCCGGCCTTGCCCGTCTCGTCGTGCGCGCGCAGCGCGCTCAGCGGGCCGAGTTCGGCGACCTTCGCCCCGGCCGCCGCCGTCGCGCCGCGGTGCAGGGTCAGCGCCGTCCAGGCTTCGTCGAAGGTGATCACGCGCTCGCCGAGCAGCTCCGCGCGCAGCAGGCCGAGGGCTTCGTCGGCCTGGTCCCGCGACGCCGAGAGGTCGCCGATCTCGCCGGGCGCGCCCGCCGCCGCGCGCGGAGCACCGGTGCGACGAGACGGTCCCGTCGCG